>CAOKHR010000154.1 GCA_948468325.1 uncultured Lachnospiraceae bacterium
CTGAATTTTCAAATATCTTAACCGCTATAGCTGCGTTCCGCAAAGACTGTAAGAACGAACAGCTGGTAAACGAAATAAGCCCCTGGCTGAATTCATTAAATGACATCGCAACTGCAGGAAAAACCGCGCTGGATGCGCTCTTTGCCCTGGAAAAAGGCGACCTGTCCGGTGCATGGGAAGGCCTTGGCACTGCAGGAGAAGCAATGAATACCTGCAATACATATCCAACTTTCAGCGGATCAAATACTATGGCACAGGCAGGCAGCAAGCGTCTCGTACCTTTTGTACAGGCTGCCGTTATTGCTGCCAATAACCAGATTATTCCTTTCTTAAACCCGGATTCCACGGACTTTACGCCTTCTTTCTTCTCCGTAATGGGGGGCAGTGAACAAAATAATAACAGCAATTCCGCTAAAATTTTTGACGGAGATGAAACAACCTATGGAACATATCAAATTGTTCAGAAAAAAGACGACTATTTCGGCATTGATATGGGAAGACCAATTCCTGTAAGCAGCATTGACATTTTGCAGGGTAAGAGCGACTCGGACCATGATTATTACCATAATGTTGCTTTGGAATACTCAACAGACCAGGAAGAATGGACTTTGCTGGAAAATTATGAAAATGATTCGGCTCCCACGCACATTTATAAAGAAGGCCTTAACATTAAAGCCCGATTCATCCGATGTCGTCTGACAAAAGCCGGCACAAACGGAAAACCCGACTACCATACCTATATCCGGGAAATTACAGTCAACGGAGATATACAAAAAGAACCTGCTTACGGACTGTATGCCAGCGGCAATATTTCTGCCGAAGTAACAAGAGATAAGCTTACCTACTTATTGAACGCCGAATCATCCGTTACGCTTGCTTCCGGCGAATACATCGGCATAAAATTAGAAGAGCTTTCCGGACTGAATACCGTAACTGCAGATTCTGCTTCCGGACTTACGCTGCAATACTCAGAAAACGGCGTCATATGGAAAGAAATGCCACAGAATCCGGACGGCGCGGCAGCGCGTTATGTACGTCTGTACAATACGTCCGGCCAGTCCGTTACGCTTCCTTCGGTAAATTTATCCGTAAGCGTATACGCCGGTACGATTAAACCGTCAGTTATTGACTACAGCGCTGAATTTTCCATTTTAAACACCGGAAGTGGTTCAGGTACATGGGAAGCTCTCTTTGACGGTGTAAAAGACGATACGCAGGGTTCTTATATCTGGACAAATACGGCACAGGCAAACGGCCAGTACATTACTGTGGATTTAGGCAGTGAAGTTCCTGTCTATGACCTGGCAATCACGCAGAAAAAAGGCAATCCGAACTTTTATAACGCCGCATTTTACTTATCTGCGGAAAACGGCAAATGGGGAGAGCCGATTGCGACAATAACCGGCAACGGCGCAACTGTTACGGGTGCAACCCGCACGGAATCGAACGGCTTTGTTGTATTCAGCAAAGGTGACTTGGACGGCCAGATGGCCCGTTACCTGAAAATTCAGCTTACAGGTTCATCCGGATATTACCTTAGAATTGATGAAATTGAATTCAACACTTCCGTTCCGCAGGCAGAAAATCCTGTAAGCCAGATTACAAGCGACACGCTTACGGGCGATTTAGGCAAAATCATAGACGGCAATTTTACAAGCGTATATACGGCTCCGCAGCCTTCCGACGGAACGGCTTCCCTGACGTATTATCTGACTGAAAATACGAACCTGACTTCCATCACATTTTTACAGAATGCAAAGGAAATTACAAATGCCGCAGTAAAAGCTAATATTTTAAACGGCACAACAACCGAAGAAAAAACGCTCGGCACGCTTAACGCTGCAAGTAATTCATTTTATTTGAAAGGCGACGCACATGTACTTTCCGTTACCGTAACCTGGCCGCAAGGCACCACGCCCTGTCTGTATGAAATTCTTACAAGGACAGGCGAAGCAATACGCACCATCACAATTATGGACGGCAGCACACAAATTGCAGCCGAAATCTGTCCGGAAGGCAAAGCCATAACGCTTCCGGAAAATAACACACAAAAGGAAGGTTTTATATTTGAGGGCTGGAGCGACGGAAGCACAACTTATCCGGCTGGCGCCGCATATACCGCAGGCGCAGACGACGTCACTTTAACGGCAGTATGGCGCAGTACTTCCGAAACACAAAAAACTGCCGTAACCATAAAACCTAAAACTGCTTCTCTGACTGTTGGCCAGACACTGCAGCTTACAAAAGAAATCACACCGGCAGAAGACGCAGACAAAAACGTAACCTGGTCCTCCGGCAGTGAAGCTGTTGCCACTGTAGACGCGAATGGGCTTGTAACAGCAAAATCAGAAGGAACAGCCGTTATTACCGTAAAGGTAGCAGACAGTGACGCATCCGATACTTGTACCGTTACCGTCACAAAAAGCTCCTCAGGAGGCCAGACGCCTCCGCCAGACACTGCTGTCATTGAAGAAAATAAGATCTATTCCTTTGAGGGTCTGGACTATAAAGTAACCAGTCTTTCCGGTTTGACTGTGGAAATACCCGCACAGAGCAACACTTCCCTGACGAAGATTGTAGTGCCTGACGAGATTGCGCTTGGCGGAAAAACATACAAGGTAACTTCCGTTGCTGCAAATGCTTTTAAAAACTGCACAAAAGCAGCTTCTGCCGTAATTGGCAAAAACGTAACAAAGATCGGTGCAAATGCTTTTTCCGGATGCAAAAAACTGAAAATAGTTACCATCAACAGCACAAAATTAAAGTCTGTCGGAGCCAAAGCATTTTATAACTGCAAAGCGTTGAAAACGATTGTCCTTAAGAGCAAAAATCTTACCTCTGTCGGCAAAAACGCTTTCAAAGGCATCCACAAAAAAGCTGCAATTAAAGTTCCGGCTGCTAAATTAAAGAAATACAAATCCCTTTTGAAAAATAAAGGCCAGAAAAAAACAGTTAAAATCAAAAAATAAAATAGAAATACCCAAAAGGTATCCCCTAATGCGCAGAAAAGCATGTGCAATAACTATAAAAAGTCCCGCAAAACAATTTTCATTGTCCTGCGGGACTTTTTATATTATGCTGACTCCCTGGCATTTTACAGGCAGTCCGAACAAACTTAAAACCGTTGCCGCAATATCGCAAAATCCATTCCGCGTTCCGTAATTTCTTCCGGCGGGAATATTGTGCCCAACCATAAGAAGCGGCGTGTATTCTCTGGAATGATCGGTAGATGCCGTACTTGGGTCACATCCATGATCCGCCGTAATCATAAGAACATCTTCTTTTCCCAAATGCTCTAACAGCACCGGAAGCTGCCTGTCAAAATCAGTTAACGCCTTTGCATATCCGTCTGCATCATTCCGGTGTCCATACAGCATGTCATAATCCACAAGATTTGTAAAACACAATCCTTCAAAATCCCTGTCCATATATGCAAGTGTCTGGCGGATGCCTTCTTCATTGCCTGCCGTACGTTTATACTCCGTAATCCCCCGCCCTGCAAAAATATCTATAATCTTTCCCACGGAAAGCACATCGTAACCGGATTCCTTCAGCTGGTCCAGCATCGTAATCCGCGGCGGTTCCAAAGAAAAATCGTGCCGTCCGGACGTCCGTACAAAACTCCCCGGCTCTCCTGTAAAAGGACGGGCAATCACACGGCCTGCTCCATGCTCTCCCTTAAGCATTTCCCTTGCAATTTTACAATATTCATATAAAGTTTCTACCGGAACCAGATCTTCATGCGCTGCAACCTGAAAAACCGAATCCGCAGAAGTATATACAATCAAATCTCCCGTATTTAAATGACGTTCTCCATAGTCTTTGATTACTTCTGTACCGGAATAAGGTTTGTTGCACAAAACACCCCGGTTCGTCCTTCTTTTAAATTCTTCGATAATCTCTTTCGGAAAGCCTTCCGGATACACAGGCAGCGGATTTTCTGATACAATTCCTGCAATTTCCCAATGTCCGATGGTTGTGTCTTTTCCTCTGGACAATTCTTTCATACGTGCATAGGAACCCTGGGGCGCCGGCTCTTTTTCACCGATATTTACTCCGTCAATATTAAACAATCCAAGCTTTCGCATATTCGGCATCGAAAAATACCTGCTTTTGGAAGCTGCCAGAAGCGTATTGCTGCCTGCGTCGCCATAATCTGCGGCATCCGGCATTTCTCCGATACCAACGCTGTCTAATACAATCAAAAACACTCTTTTCATGTTGCGCTCCTTATCTGTTCATCTTATAGCCGCACTTCGGACAGACGTTTCCTGTCTTATACGTATAACCGCATCGAAAACAGCAGATCGTCTCATGCTTTTCCTTTGCAAGATATGTTACAGTTCTTGAATCCGGCTTTTCCTGCAGATAATGAATAAACTCCTCGAGGCAGTTGCCCCATGCTACAATTTCTTTCTTCTCTACCGCATATGGAATTTTAATTCTGCTGCCGTCCTTCATTTCAATGAAAAGCCCCGTATTGAAAAGCCCTGTCTGGGAATGCATTCTTTTCATGTCTTCTATCGGCACAACATATGCATGAAACATCGTTCTGTAAAAAATATGCTCCGGTGTTAAAATCATGCCTTCTTTTCCTGACTGGTCTCTCGATGTATCGACAACAAGAATCGGATATTCAAACGTATCCCGCGTCGTCCCGTAAGTATCCAATGCAAAATGAACAACCTCATACTCCTCCGGTTCTGCTTCCTGTGACGCAACTTTTCCCGCCGGATAGAAGTGATGTCTGCTGTTTTTTTGAATCCTTCCGTCTAAATCTCTTTTCAGCTTATGCACCAAAAGATCACACTCTTCAATCTTTAACTTTTTAATCCTTTTCTTAAGCATTTCCAGTGCATTTGTTTTTAATTCCGGCAAAAAAACGCCCTCTTCGATCTTTTGATACGCTTCCAGTGTCTCTGTAATCGTCATCTTCGGATCGCCGCAAATTTGCGCAATTGCATCTTCGTCCATTCTGTGCAGACGCTCATGAAGTTCTTCCAGATAAGGCTCTAAAATGTCTCTTTCAAAATTCTGGTCCCTAAGCCAATCCATCAAATCCGTCAGCCCTTTTCTGTCTGCCGATTTTGCACGATGTATTGCATTTTCAATTTCCTGATGCTCTGCTTTCCTTCTGTATTCTTCTAAAACCTCCTCATAAGGCGAAAGATCTACTTCCGTATATCCCTTTAAACGCTCGACATAGCCGTTATACTGCTTCATATCCATCTTTTGCGGTATTTTCTTAACCAGCCCGGCAACTTCTGCCTCTCCCCGTTTCTTTTTCTCTTTATAAAGAGGTTCAAGCACAGCAGCCCTTTCTTCTTCCGACGGATTCATCGCTTCGATTTTTTCTACTGACTGCCGTATTTTTGCATAATTCTGTCCCCTGCAGCCAGAAGAAATCTCATGAATACGGTCCTTTCTCTGCTGCTTCTCCTTTTTCGTAACTATTTTTAAAAACGGTTCCTTTTCTGCATCGTATAAATTCTTATCACGCAGCAGCTCGTTTTTTAAATCTGTCACCTGAATTGGTGAAAGCCTGTCTAATATCTGGCATTTTGCTGCATATCTCTTTTTCGCCGCTTCACGCCTTGCTTCGGGAATTTCATCCTTTTTCTTCTCTGGCTGCACTGCATCTGCATTCTGCTTCTTCCCTGCTTCGCTTCCGCTACCCGCTGCCGCATCCAAATGCCCTGCCTGGGACCGCGCATTTTCTTTCCGGACCGCAGACGCTGTCTGCAGGGAAGCTTTCGGCTTTCGGAATGCATCTGCCGTCTCTTTTATCTTCTTCGCAGTTTCATCTGCCTTATCCACCGTTCTTGCCATGCGGCGCTTCTTTGCTTCATTCTGTATCACTCTTTCAAAACGCTGCACGCTTTCTTGCGGATAAAATCCCTCTTCTATCATTTCCCCTATGTCTGACAGCGCATCCTCCGACAGAAGTTCCATATGACTGCAGACTTCTTCTAAAGATTCCTCCGGCTCTTTTTGATTTATCTGTGCTTCTCCCTCCGGCATTGTTTCAAATTGGTTGTAATTGCAATTGGAAACTCTGTCTGCTTTCTGGCCGAATAACTCCTTATAATCTTCATATGCCGGAACATCTTCAAAAAAATCCATAACATAGACGTCGCCCTCTGACAAAAGCTTCT
>CAOKHR010000155.1 GCA_948468325.1 uncultured Lachnospiraceae bacterium
AACTTTTTTGTATGCTTTAAAAGCAGCATAACGCCGTAACTTAATATGCCGCCGCTTAAACTGTAAAGAATGCTGAAAGGATTGCCAAACATAAATCCGGCCAGCAGAATCCGGAGCACCGATACAAGAAACGCTTCCCCTGCTCCCATGCAGTACAGCATAATTACCACCACAATATTTGCAAGTCCCAGCTTTATACCGGGAACCCCGAAATAAAAAGGAATCAGCGATTCTATATAACTGCAGATTAATGCTGCCGCTAAAAACATCCCCAGATATGCCGTTTTTCGCTTCATAAAATCCCCTTTCCTTATGTAATGGAATCCAGCTCCGCTTCTTCCCCTCCAATCACTTCTGCCACAACTTTATTTGGAAGGCACACAATCGTTTCTTTCTGTCTGGAAATGGCTTTCTGATGCACACAGAGCTTATCCGGACAATCAGCCGTTATCATATCTGCTTCTTTGTTTTGAATGCGCAGAATATTTGTGACTTTTTCACCGATGACAATTTCAATCTCCTGATCTTTATCCAGTGAATACGTCCCGTAATGCTGCCCGTCAATTGTCACTTCCACAACCGTTCCTTTTTCTCCTCCAAAGAAATAAAACCAGAAACCTGCAACGCAGATCACCAGAAATACTGTTCCGAGAAATAAACCGTCATTTTTTCCGAATCGTCTTGCCATATTGCTATTTTACCTCTCCGATATAGTAAAATCCCCTGCACTCCGTCAAACGGACTTCAATTATTTTTCCAATCAAATCTGCTGTTCCAGGCAGATGCACTACGGAATTATTGCTCATTCTGCCTGTCACCAAATGACTATCCTGTTCATTGACATGTTCCACCAGTACTTTCTGGACGCTGCCGGTATACTTCATGGCTTTGCCGGCGGCAATTTCCTGCACTTCTTTCAGCAGACAGTCAAAACGTTTTTTTACAATGTCTTCCGGCACCTGGTTTTCCATGGCTGCCGCAGGCGTTCCCGTGCGTCTGGAATAAATAAAGGTAAAAGCGCTGTCAAATTCCGCTTTACGGACTACGTCCATAGTCTCTGCAAAATCTGCTTCTGTTTCTCCCGGAAAACCTACAATAATATCTGTCGTAAGCGCAATATCCGGCATAGCTGCCTTAATTTTTTCCACCAGCCCTAAATACTGCTCTTTTGTATATTTACGGTTCATTTTCTCTAAAATGTCCGTACTTCCGGACTGCAGCGGCAGGTGCAGATGACGGCATATTTTTTTAGAATTTTTCATTACCTCAATCAGCTCGTCCGACAAATCTTTCGGATGAGAAGTCATAAAGCGAATCCGTTCTATGCCCTCGATTTTTTCTGCCTCTTTTAGCAACTGTGCAAATGTAACCGGCTCCTTTAAATTTCTGCCGTAAGAATTGACGTTCTGCCCCAGAAGCATAATTTCTACAACACCGTCTTTTGCCAGCGTTTCAATCTCCCGTATAATATCTTTTGCTTCCCGGCTTCTCTCTCTTCCACGCACATACGGTACGATACAGTAGCTGCAAAAATTATTGCAGCCAAACATAATATTGACGCCGGATTTGAAGAAATATTTCCGCTTAGCCGGAAGGTCTTCCACAGTTTTATCGGTATCTTTCCAGATGTCGATAATCATAGCGCCTTTCTTTTTTGGCGTATTCGCTATAAAACGGTTTTCAAATGCCGCACAGAAAAGCTCTGCAAATTTATATATATTATGCGTACCGAAAATCAGATCCACAAACGAATAACTGTGTTTGATTTTTTCCACTACAAGCGGTTCCTGCATCATACAGCCGCAGAGCGCAGTCATCATCATCGGATTTTTCTTCCGGAACCCGTTTAAATATCCCAGCCTGCCGTAAACCTTATTATTGGCGTTTTCCCGCACGGTACAGGTATTGTAAAGAACAAAGTCCGCCTCTTCGCTTTCATCCGCTGCATAACCAATCTGCTCTAAAATCCCTGTCAGTTTTTCTGAATCTCTGGCGTTCATCTGACACCCGAATGTTTGAGTAAAAAAGGTTAAACGACGTCCGAGTTGTTTTTCAAATTCTTTTACATACCTGCGACATTTAGCAATAAAATAATATTGCCTGGCTGGTTCCTCTGTCGGCGGCTCCTTTGATATGTCAATTTTATCTAAATCAATTTCCTGATACATAGGTATTCCCACCTTTGAATATTCATTAAATCTTTCCTGTTTTCATCCTACTTCTTCCCTTGTTTCTTTGTCAACAAAAGAAATTATCAACTCGCACCCCACTGCTTTAGCAATAGCCCGCAATTCCGATTCTTTAAAATCCCCGCGCTTCAGCTTGTTAGAGAAATTCTGTCTTGTCTGGCCTGTTTCTTCCGCTACTGCATACATTGTTTTTCCAGATCTGGTTACTGCGATCCTTATTTTTTCAGATGTATTCAATCCCATATATGACACCTTCTTTCTATGCTGTACATTCATTTTGCAATATACACTTTAAAATGTCAATAGGAAAATATATATTTATTTTGACATTTACGGCATTGTTGCAAAGCCTGTTTAATTCTCTTAAACTCTTTCAAAAATTTTACCACTACAGCACCGCTTTGACACAACCCTCCAACTATTCATTCTTCTGTTCTTTTACCTCATACAGCCGCAAACTATGCAGCGCCCTCGTTAGATTAATGTAAAGCGCCTGTTTATGCAGCGGCGTTGTATAATTTTGCAGATCCGGTATAAAAACAGCGTCAAATTCGAGTCCTTTTGCCAGATAAAAAGGCATGACTGAAATTCCTTTTTTAAATTTCATGCTGTCTTTTGTTAACAGTACGGCTTCTTTCATGGCATACTTTTGCCGGAGCACGGCACAGACATGTGCTGCGCTGTCTGCATCCAGACAAAGCACTGCAATTGTATCTGCAGCTTTTTCTTTTGCAATGTCGCCTGCCATCTGCCCAAACATTTCTTCTCTTGTTTTGCTGCTTATAATTTGTGGCTCTTCTCCGTGGCGCTGCACCGCCTGTACGCCTGCTTCTTTTGACAGACGGCTGACAAAGTTCATAATTTCTGTAGTCGAACGATAGCTTTTGTTCAAATATACGCGGTGTACGTCCTTTCCGAAAATTTTTGGCAGAAATTTAAGCACATCCTGTCTTTTTCCCGCCATAGTCTGAACTTCATCTCCCAAAATCGTCATCGGGCAGTCAAACATTTTTTCCAGAAGAACGTACTGCAGATAAGAATAGTCCTGCATTTCATCAATAACCAGATGCCTGACTTCTCTCTTTTCCGGCATTTCAGATACTGCATATTTCAGATACAAAAGAGGATAAACATCTTCATAAGGAAGCATACCGTCCGATGCATCCAGCAGGGTTCTGCCTGTTTCTTTCAGAAAACGATTGTACAAATCCAGAAGATTTCTCGTCTCATACATTTTGTTTAGTCTTTCAAAAATCTCCTGCTTTTCTTCTTCCGCCATATTTTTACCGCGCAGTGTTTCTTCGGCATCAATCAGATATTCCCCGATTTTTTCCATACGGCTTAAAATCGGTACATCAGACAGTTTTTCATAAAACAGATCTGAAATTTCCGATTCTTTCATCTCTATCCTTTTATAACGGAAATCTTTGATACAAATAAGCTCCCATTCCAGACTTAAAATAAATCCGTTTAACTCCTCTATATAATCTTTTGTCTGTTTATACTCAGCTTCTTTTGTAGACGGTTTTAAAGATTTTGAAAGAAAATATTCTTCTGACTCTTTTTCATGAAGCATCTTTTCGATTTCGTCATAGCGGTCTTCTGCTTCTCCATATTCTTTGAGCATATGGTAGGCAAAGTAATCCAGCGTCATTTCACGAATGTTTTCTTCTCCAAGTTCCGGCAGTATTCTGGATATATAATCTGCAAAAATGCTGTTCGGAGATAAAATCAGCACCTGCGCCGCACTTAAATTTTTCCGGTTATGATAAAGAAGGTATGCAATGCGGTGCAGCGCTACAGAAGTCTTTCCGCTTCCGGCACAGCCCTGTACGGCTAAAATCCGATGGCTCTGGTCTCTAATAATCTTGTTCTGCTCTTTCTGAATTGTTGTGACAATATTTTTTAAACTGGCATCGGCATGCTCCAGCAAAGCCTGCTGTAAAATTTCGTCATCTATATTCATTTCGTTTTCTAAGATATAGATAATCTTTCCGTTTTTAATCTTGTACTGCTTTTTCCTTGTTACTTCTCCATGCAAAATCCCCGCCGGTGCCAAAAATTCTGCCGGTCCTTTGTCATAATCATAAAACAAACCGGAAACAGGCGCCCGCCAGTCGCAGACATAAGGGTCCTGTGCTCTGCCTTTTGCCAGATTTGCAATACCGATGTAATAAGTTTCCGGCGTATCTTCTCCTTCATAGCAGAAATCTACTCTGCCAAAATAGGGAGCATACAGCATTTTTTCATACTGCATTTGCTCCCTTTTGTATTCTGACTGTTCTTTCATCCGGCTTTTTAAAGCATTGCTGTTGTCATATATTTCATAACCGTATTCATCAAACTCTGCATAATTTTCCCAGAAATAATCATGCATGGCCTCAATATCTTTGTCATTGCCCGACATTTTTTCCGCAATGTCTTTTATCTTTTGATGCAGGGTTTCTATGACTAAAGTCAGGTAGGCTTCTTCATTCATGGGAATATTCTCTCCTTTGATATTTTCCATCAAATGATTGTAGCAAGAGAAGAGAATTTTTTCAAGGAAAATATAAATGTCTGATAAATACTTTCACTATTTTGCTGTCTTTATGCTCTTTTTTCTGCTCCATAAACCGTATACTTTTTTGCCTTTGAATTATTTATCATCTTGATTTCCCCTTCATTCATTTTCTTCTCACTTCGTAACCTTTACACTCTTTGCCTGTCCCTTGCCCTTAAACAGTTTTTTATACTGTTTCAACTTAGCAGACGGAACTTTGATTTTGCATTTCCTGTTGATATTTTTTAATGCATTTTTTCCTACCGTTTTTAGCTTTTTGCTCTGAATTGTAATCTTTTTTAGATTCTTGCAGCCTTTCCACGCATTCTTACCGATAGATGTGACGCCGCCTGCAACTGTCACGCTGTTTAATTTCGTACAGTTTTCAAACGCGCTGTCTGCAATCTTTGTGATTTGAGACGCTATTTTTATGCTGGTCACTTTTTTATTGCCTTTGAATGCCTTCGCGCCTATAGCAGTCACTTTGTAAGTAACACCTTCATAGGTAACGCTGGCCGGTATGGTAACGGACTTTGCGGAGGTATTGGCCGGTCCTGCATAGGCAACCGTATTTGCCGCCGTTACGGTATAGGTTCCCAAAGATTTCGCGTCTGTAATTTTTGTGCCTTTTGGCTGCGCACCTGAAGAAGATCCTGACGCCGGCGTCTGCGTCTGCTTGTTATCGTCAGATCCCACTACTTTAAATACCACTCTGGCACGTTCTGCAAAATCTTCCGCCGTAGAATCGGGATACCCATAGATTATCGTATCATAACCGCCTGCAAATCCGATATACGCCTCGGTACTGATATTACAGGATGGATTTAAAACGGTAATGCTGGTCAGAACAGTTTCCATAAACACCTGACTTCCAATCGTTTCCACGCTCTTTGGAAAAGTGATATTTTTCACTGCGCTTCTCCGAAACGCTACTTTTCCGATTGTCTTTACCCCATCCGGAACAATAAAAGAACTTCCCGCTTTTTTTGGCGGGTACATTTCTAACGTTGTTTTATCTTTGCTGTACAGCACTCCGTCCTGTGAGCAATAATTGGGATTCCCTGCGTCCACCTCGATACCGGAAAGTCCCGGACAGAACATAGAAGTTCCAAACGCCGCATCGTCTTTCATACTTGTTACACTGGCCGGTATTTTTAAACTCGCCATTTTGCTGCAGCCGGAAAATGCGCCGTTCCATATTTTTTCCACATGATCCGGCACTGCAAAGGAAGTTCCTGCTTTCGCATTCGTGCAAAAATACAGCTCCGTTTTGTCTTTATTGTATAAGATTCCATCTTCAAAACAGAAATTTCCGTTTTGTGACGCCACCTGAATAGCAGCTAAATTAGAACATTCAAAAAACGGCGACTGGGAAATATTCGCACTCGGAGTAGGAGTTCCCAAAACCTCCAGACTGGC
>CAOKHR010000156.1 GCA_948468325.1 uncultured Lachnospiraceae bacterium
AGCCGAGAAAGCAGCTCTTCATATGTACTGTTTTTGTTTTTTGCTTTCTGTTCCGCCGCTGCGGCAGATACTATGGCCGCTGCCACAGACGTCCCCTCCTGCTTTACCTTTTTGCCGTTTCGTCCCAAAACTTCTATTGTGCCATATGCGCAATAGTCAACTGCCGCTCCGTAATTAGAATAGTCTGCAATCACTTCATGTTCCGTTACAGCAGATACTGCAACAGCTTCTTCAATATCCGCCGGTGAAAAATCACACACATTGCCTTTTGCGTTTCCCGCAGATACTACAACAATGATTCCTGCCTGCTTTGCTGCACAAACCGCTTCCCGGATTATCTGTGAAGCAGACGGCTTATATGCACTCATGCTGATGTTGATAATATCTGCATGATGTTCTATGGCGTAACAGATACCCATATAAAGCTCCAGGGAAGAGGTACATCCGCTTTTATCCGCTGTTTTTACCGGCATTACAAATACATTATCCGGTGTATGCTCAAGGATGATATTCGCCATCGCTGTCCCGTGCCCGTTTTCATCCTGAACTGTTTGCGAAGCCGTAAGATCAACAGCAGATACAATCCTTTTTTCGCCGTAACAATTTATATCATAACCTGTATCAAGTACTGCTACGCAAATATTTCTTTCTCCGGACATCTTTTCTGCATGCTTTGACGCAGAAGAAATATTATTTTCATTTCCGGAAGCATTTTCCCTATTCTCTTTTGCAGCCGTATCATAAGAAATATCTGCATCTACAATTAAATCCGGATTTTTCTTTAATCCCTGATATGCTGCTTTTGTCTCTGCCTCGGAAGCATAGTCCAAAACATACATGTTGTTATAGCCGCAAATCATACTCTCTGCTCCCACAGAATCAAATTCGCCATCACTGATTACAAGCAGACGCTTCTTCTGCCAGGGATTGTCCGCAGGCAGTACTTCCATATGATTTTCTGCCGTATCTATAACAGCTGCTTCAGCAAATGAATCCAGATCTGACACCTCTATCACTGCCACAGGATCTTCTGTTTTCTGGGTCGGCATATCTTCTTTCCGCATTTTTATCTCCGCCGCACCTTCTGCATATTCCGTTACCGGCAAAGATATTATGCATATGGAAAAAAATAATAACCATGCCGTTATTTTTTTCTTCAAATTTTTTCCTCCTACTCATTTATTTTTCAAATACCGCAATCAGTTTTGTATTTTCCGACACCTGATACGGCGTTCCGTTTGCGGCAAGAACCGTCCTGCTGCCGTCTGTGCCGGTTACATTTATTCCTTTAGCTTCTCCTGTGCTTCCTGTTACAAACCGCCAGCAGCGGAATGCCGCTCCCTCTTTTTTCGGCGGAGCCGGAACGGTGCACACAGAATTTTTCGGCAGGCAGTATTCTTTATACACCTCGTCCGCCACATAAAAACTTACTGTTTTCATCTCTGACTCCTCTTCTTTTGTCTGATCGAAAATTACGGTCCGGACTTTCGATACACTGCCTTTCTTTCCGTTAGGATGCCTGTATTTCTCTGTGATTTCTACTGACAGAATTCCCAAATCATAATCTGCATCCAGAATCGATACTGTGAGATCCGATTCGCTGTTTGTCTGAATTAACAGCGCTTTTAAGAAATCCGCTATAAAAGCTTCATTTTCTTTGATTGAATAATTATTTTCACTCATCACGTGTTCCAAAGTAGAATCAATTGCCTGCGAAAGCGCGGTATCTGTCTCTTCTTTTCTTACATTTCTGCCATAAAGCGTAAGCATTGCCACAAATATAAAAACACCTGAAAATCCGCAGGCAATTCCAAATGCAATCTTTTTCATTTTTGTCCTTTCTAACTGCCCGATACAGGAATTTTATACTGCCTGTACGTTTCTCTTTTTTCGTCATCCTCTGCCTTCACTCTTAACGTATATATGCCGGATACCGGAAAAAGAAAATGCGCCGTATCATGCGTGTATTTTTTATTTTTCCTGTCTTCTTCTGTTTTATACAGTATGCTTGCGCCGGAAGCATTCAAAATATCCGTTATCTCCACTGCTACAGGGTTCCCGTCTGCATCTTCTGCCAGAAACATCGCGCCTATATCCGCTTCTTTTCCCACGGTTACTTTTGTATAAGAATATCTAATCTCCGGCTTGCTCCTCGCAAGAACTGCTTCTACTGCTTCTGCATCCATGTAATCTGCAATATCGGTATCTGTCCTGTCACCCATCGCTTTTTTATAAGCAATCCGGACAAACCCTGTATCCCCGCCTGCACGAATGCCAAAAATAATTCCCAATACAAGAACAGAAATCACGCAGCCAATGATGATTCTGCCATGCTGTTTCATTAAAATTAACATTGTGCCTCCTTAACATGCTGCTTCCAGTATATAGGTTAGATATTCTCTTAATACGCCTGCATTCGTTCCGCCCAGTAAAAGCATCATAGTACCGATGATAAAAATAGCAGCTCCGATACTTATGAGCAGTTCTCCACTCTGATTTACTACTTCATCCATCTTTTGCCTCCTTTTCTAAAACGCCGTAAACGCACTGATTGTAACTGTCATCAGTCCCAGTATCATAAGAGCAAGCACCACATACAAAACAGCTTCTCCGTAATCTTCAAACAATCCGTCATTCATCTATATTCCTCCTGTTATCTATCTTGCAAAACCCCGCAGGCAATTTGCTGTTTCTACTCCGAGAAACGGCAGCCTGCTTTTATAAACAACTGTCACATACGCCGCCGCCACATCTGCCCTGGCAGCAGCCGGACGGCTGTTTGTATAAGTACTGTGCGAGCCGTCTTTTAGAGATACATCTATTTTTACTTCGTAATTATTCTCTGCTCCCGTCAAAATACATGCATTCATAACGGAAGGCGAGAAGTTGCTGTTTTGAAGTTCTTCAATTACATCCTGTTTATAACTTGTTGCTTTGTTTACATCTGTTTGATAATTAATAATCCCGATGCCGAGAAATACTACCAGCGTAACAAAAAACACACCCATAAATGATTTTATAATTAACGGCATATTTATCCCTCCTGAACTAATATAAACTCATTGACATAAATGCAATGGTAACTAACGTCATATCTACAAGCAGCTTTCCTCCTCCAATAATAGAAGGAAACAGAAACTGCCAGTACAATGCGGCCAGACGGTTCTCATTGGCCACGCTTTCGCTCTGACTGAGCAGAGCCGTATTTTTTGATAAAATTTCATCGATCTGCATATCTGCATCTCCGCCCCGTCCGGATGAAATGGAATAAAGCATTCCCATTGCCGACTGAATTTCCAGAATATCAAACTCTCTCATAAAATTCATATACGGCTCATTCGATTCCGGATCTTTTAGAATCTGCATCTGCATTTCATTTAAACTGTCTGTCAGTATTGCCGGCGCTTCCTCAATAGAATTTACAACTGCAGCATTTACATTTTCAGACACCTGAAGCAGCAGCGAAATTTCCATCAGCCATTGCGGAAATGCCTTTGCAATTTCTTCACCGCACCGCTTTTTTGCCAGTTTATAACCGATCTTATGCTGATTAAGCATAAAAAAGAAAATCGGAATGCATATGACTGCCGGATATGTCCATTTAGCCAGGAAAAACAAAATTCCAAAACCTGCCGGAACTGCGGCCCAGATCAGGCTTTTTCTTTTTTCATGCGCAAAATTATAATCCTTCACCTTATGGTAAAGTTTTTTCTGCTCTTCTTCTGTCAGCGCCGACTCATTGTGCAGCCAGTTAATGGATGCCATACTGTCTGCCTTAATATAAGTCCTCATAGAAATAAGTATCATAATAACCGTACCGATTTTATATATTTCAGAAGTCATAATATTTACAGCCGGAGCAAATTTCGTAATAATAAGCGGCGTAAAAAGACATACAACAGAAACCAGCACAAGTGCGATATTTACCATACGCTGCCTGTTTTTGCATTCTTTCTGAAATTTGCACGTCTCTGTTTCCCAGACAGCCCGGCTTGACAAAAGGATTTTAACGGAAGATTCATAATCACCTCCGATTCTCTCTGTCTTTAGCATCAGAGCATGGGCATCTTTTAGTCTCTGGCATTTGTACTTCTGCTCAATAATTTTTAACCCTTCATCCAAAGCATTTTCCCCGGAGTAATCATGCAGGATAAATTCGACTGCCTGATTAATTGTTTCCCGCATCGGAGAATCCCCTGGAATGATTTTTTCTGCATCCTGCAGTGCCGTAATAATTTTTGGTATTTTTTTAAAAGAATACAAAACCTGTTCAATATAAATATTTACATCGGAAAACCGTTTCTGCTCGTACATATTCTTATAGCTGTTAATGATAACCCGCGGCATCATTGCCATGCCGCACACGGCAACGATGCATACTTCAACCGGACCAAGCTGAAAAACAAATCCTCCGGCTGCAGATATTACAGTTATAATCAGATAAATCAGCATTGTATTTTTTACATTATAGGTATACCCATATTTTTCTATTGCCGCAGATACATTCCCCGGATTTAAGTAATATAAAAACGATTTTTTTCTTTTCAACTGTTATCCTCCTTTAAACCATACGCTTCGGATAATTTGTCAACGTATACGTATGCGCATACGGATCCATAATACCGGCTCGCTTCATTCTTTTATCAATGGATTCCGGCAGCAAAGCACCGGTAAATTTCCCTTCATCTACCAGCAGATATACCATGTTTTTCTCTTTTTCACGGTCAAAAAAACACATCTGGTCAATGTACCGCTTACTTTTTCCATCCGGCATTTCTTTTACACGCAGCAAGATACCGATGTCGATAAAATCATAAATATCATTAATCATGCGGTCAGCATCTATGGAATTTTGTATCATATTCATAAATCTGTCCGGAATCTTTAATACATTATCCGTATGTATTGTAGTAATCCCTTTGATGCCTGTTGACCAGCATTCCAAAAGAGACTTCGCCTCTTTCGATCTGGCTTCTGAAAGCATAATCCAGGAAGGATTTAACCGCAGGCACGTTTTAATTGCATTTGTATAATTCATTGTAGTGACATTACTTCTCTCACCGTTTTCTGATTTATCCTTTTTCACCTTAATCGCAATACAATCATTGCCGGGGTTGAGCTTTGCATAATGCCATTCCGGATTGTCCTCAATTGTTATAACCTTATCCTGCGGCCGGATATAGCCGGACAAAAATTTTGCAAATTCCGTTTTCCCCACTCCCGTGTCACCGCATATTACAAAGTTCATCTTCGTAAACACACAATTAATCAGAAGCGTCAGAATTTTTTCTTCGCAATATCCCTGGCGAATCAGCTCTTTCGCGTCATATCTCGGCACTGCCGGCGCTTTCCGGATACAAAATGCCCGTCCGGTACTTGTAACCGCCTCATGCACGGCAGTAATGCGAAGTTCTTCGGATTCTGCTTCTAAAATAGGATTTGCCGGATTAAACTGCTGTTCCACCGCCATACTGACTTTATTGATAAAAACTGCCATGAACTTAGGCGTAATCAACGATGCATCTGCTTTTCTTTTTACTTTATGAATATCAGTCAGCCACAAATCTGTCCCGTTGAAATCCACATCCGTAATCGTATCATCTAAAATAAAAGGCAGCAGCGGACCAAAACTTTCATCGTCCAGCAAAACAGATCTGTTTTTCATTTCATCCATAATGCTCCTCCGTTACAGCCTTACGGCGTACCCGGAATGACACCGCCCGCACTGCTGTAAAAATTGTTAATCAAATCGGAAAATGCCTTATATACAATGCTGTTTGTATCACTGCCAATGACTAATGTAATAATTCCAATCACTGCAATAATTGCCATTACCGTAATGATTGTCGATCCATATTGTTTAAAAATTTCATCCATATTATTTTTCTCCTTTTCTGCTACTGTAAGTTACGCCCTGTCGGGCATCCCAATATGACACGCTCCTACAGAGCGGTCTCGAAATGTATACCCTAAAGGGCATCCCAATATGACACGCTCCTACGGAGCGGTCTCGAAATGTATACCCTAAAGGGCATCCCAATATGACACGCTCCTACG
>CAOKHR010000157.1 GCA_948468325.1 uncultured Lachnospiraceae bacterium
AACCGAATATGGTATTGTTAGAAGGCCTGCGCGGCGGAAATTCCAGACTTAGCGTGGAAAAGCCCTTAATTGTATACAGGGAAAAGGGAGTTTACACAGATGAGATTTATGATATTTATGGATATTGATATTTAGGAGGGGCATTTATGGCCGGAAAGTTATATTTATGCGCAACGCCGATTGGCAATCTGGAGGATATTACCATGCGTGCGCTTCGAATCTTAAAAGAAGCTGATTTAATTGCGGCGGAGGATACACGCAATTCCATACGGCTTTTGAATCATTTTGGGATAAAGACGCCGCTTACAAGTTACCACGAGTATAATAAGATTGAAAAAGCGCATCAGCTTGTCCAAAAGATGAAAGACGGTGAAACAATTGCATTGATTACCGATGCCGGAACGCCTGCGATTTCGGATCCGGGCGAGGATCTGGTGCGTATTTGTTATGAAGAGGGAATTGAGGTGACGTCGCTTCCGGGGCCTGCGGCCTGTATTACGGCGCTTACAATGTCCGGACAAATGACGAGAAGATTTGCCTTTGAAGCATTTCTGCCCCGTGATAAAAAAGAGCGGGCAGAAGTTTTAAAAGAAATGGAGCGGGATACAAGAACGTTAATTTTGTATGAAGCCCCGCATCATCTTTTAAAAACGCTGGGAGAATTATATGAGGTGCTCGGCGACCGTTTCGTTACAATCTGCCGCGAAATGACAAAGAAATTTGAGGAGAAGTGGAAAACGACTCTTTCGGAAGCGATTTCTTTTTATGAAACACATGAGCCAAAAGGAGAGTTTGTATTAGTAATTGAAGGAAAAAGCCGCGGCAAAATCAAAGAAGAGGAGAAAAAAGCATGGGAAGATATTGCACTGGAAGAGCATATGGCAATGTATGAAAAAAAAGGTTTTGACAGGAAGGCTGCAATGAAAGCAGTGGCGGCGGACAGGGGAATCAGTAAACGGGAAGTTTATCGTATGCTTTTAAATGACTGACTGTCATTTTCGCCTTCTGTACACCCTACTTAACATATTTGCACCTGATTCAGTCAGCGCGGCCCGCTGCGCCTCATTCAACAGTGTAAAAGACACGTAAATATTTTTTTAAGAGGGAGAACGGAGCCGGCCCTATTCGGATGATGGCCTGATGGAATGCACGGTCGGAATAATCGCTGCCCAGTTCCGTTTTTGCATAATTTTTCAATTCCAGAAATTCCAGATAGCCGATGTAATATTTCAGATAATGGGAGGGCTCCTCAACAATCAGTTCAAAAATGCTCTCTATAATCTTGGTATCCGTAATATTATAAATATTTAAAAAGGCAGTCACATCTTCCAGCTGCCAGCCGTCATAGTGAATTCCCATATCAATTGACGCATAGAGGCTTAAGAGTGCAGACTGGTTGTGCATGAGCATATCTGCAAAATTCTGTTCCAGTCCGGCATAGCGGTACGAAAGCATTTCCACATAAGTTGCCCAGCCTTCTACATAACCGGGGTAGTTAAGCAGTGCGCGTACAGGCTCAAGCCCTGCCTGGGATGAACCCGTTGTCTGATAGAGATGGCCGGGGTATCCTTCGTGCGCAAGTGTTGTAAAAAGCGAAATGCCGGTATACTGGCTGCGCTTGTTTAAATAAATGACATTGCGGCTGATGTCGTCGATTGGCGCAGTCAGGTAAAAAGCGGGAGCAAGCGTGTCTTCCAGAGATTCATGGACATAATTGATTTCATAGTTGTCGTTTGCGGCAGGATAAAACTCCGTCTGCATGGCTGTAAGCAGATGGTCGAGTATGTCTTCCGGTTCGCTAAATTCTAGCGCAGGCTCTCCCGCGTTTACCAGAGCCGGATTTTCGGCAAGAATTTTCTGTAAAGCGGCCATGTCCAGATTGCGCTGCCGTTCGGTCATCTTCTGCAGCTCTTCGACGCTTTTTTCGGAACCGGTGTTTAAAGATACCAGATATTTGTAATATTCCTTTCCATTTGGATAATGGCATAATCCGGCATTGTTGGCGCCGGTATTTTTTAACTCCAAAAGCACATCGGTGAGCTTTTCATAAGCAGGAATAAGGGCATTTTCTATCAGCGACTGATTCTGCTTCTTGTAAAGCTCTTTTTTATCTTGCAAAAGATCAGGGACGTTTTCAATGCGCGTGTTAAACGTATCAATCAGATAATTTTCAGAAGGATTTTCAGTAAAGGTTTTTAAAGATTCGATTACCGTGTCCGCCGCGTAATCCGGCATGAAAAGACCTTCCCTTGCTTTTTCCTGCTCAAAAAAAGCAATTTCCTGAAAATAATCTTTTATGCAGGTAAGAAGGGCAAGGTAATCCGTAACATCACACGAATCATGAAATGCGTATTCCGCCAGCAGGACAGGCAGTTCGGACTGTGTACCGGTAGTGGGGCGCAAAGGTTCTTCGTAGTAATAAAAGGAATCAGCCATAAGACCTTTTCCGCAATAATCTTTCAGCACATCATACGTCAGCTGCTGCCTGCCGTTTAATGTATCATAATGAAAAGAAGAGAGCTTAGCCAGAATGTTTTCGAAAGCTGCCGTAGAATTTTTCGAACTCTCTTTTGAGAGGCTTCCAAGAGATATTTTATGGCTTTTTATGCCGAAGTTTTCGGGGTTGGCAAGCGTGTAATGCAGATTTATTGTATTTCCCTGCATTTCTTCCCGAAATAGCTGATTCGTGTAGGAATCAAAATCCTGCTGCTCTTTTGAGAAAGAGGAAGAAGAGAGGTTTTCTGTCAGTGTATTGCAGGAAGAACTGCAAAGGCATATAAAAATCAGGGTAAAAATTCCGATTACTGTTCTTTTTTTCAAAATATGTTTCAAAGAGGACTCCCGTCAGAGTGAGGTTTGATTGAATATATGAAAAATGAGATTAAAATATGCCCTTGTCTGTTACGATAAAATTACAGGTTTGCAATCTGCTTTATGTAGTTTTTTATGTTCCTTAGATACAGCTTTTGAAAGCAGGAATTTGTGACGGAAGGATTTTCGTCAAGCGTTTCTTTATATATATCCAAAAGAAGCCGGTCAAAGCTGTCAATGGCCGGATTTAAAACGGGAAAGCCAAAGTAATTCAGAATGTCATTGCATACGCCCGTAAATTCATCATAATCTAAAAAATTGACATAAAAATCGTTATCTGCTTCGCTGTCTTCCGTTAACAGTTTTTTAAAAAGGCTTAGAAGAAACGTTCCGGAGGAAATATCGACCGGCCGTTTTCTCTGCACAAGAAGACAAAAATTGTCGTACGTCATAAAGACCTGCTCAAATTTTGTACACAGTGAGGCAATTTCATCGTCAGAGAGCATAGGCCCGCTGCTGTCATCCTGCAGTCCGAATAAAGAATGATAATATTCGAGCATCGTTTCTTTTTCCGTACTGCCGTAATCTGTTACAAGCCGGATTGTCTGTTCGGAATCTGCATTGTAAAGGACTTCAAGTTCTACATCATCGAATAATGCCAGATATTGTGTATTCCTTGTTTTTGCAAAAAAGTCCAGATTTTGAGAATCATCTAAGAAACGGATCAGGTCTTCGCGGCTTCGCAGCGTTTCATCAATGACGGACTGATACGTTTCTGCCGTATCTCCTTCCCTTAGTACAGAGGGAGCAGTCGGCTGCGCAGCAATCTTGTCATTGTAAGTTTTACGGATTTCGGATGTTTCTTCCCACGAAAGTTTTAGCTTTAAAGCGGCAATCAAAATAAATTCATCCAATGAACGGGCGGATAATTCATTTTGATGCAGATAGTTTAAAAGCAGGTTATGCGCCTGCGTGTCAGATTCTAATTTGAGGACAAAGAACAGCCGGTAGAGATTTTCTTTTTTCAAAAATTTGACACTTCCCTTTTTCAGAGACGTAACGGCCTTTCGAAAACTGTCGTAGTCTTTGGGTGAGAGAACTTCCTTTGCATTTGATTTTAAAATTTTTAATATATCATCGTCCGATAATGAAACGGCAGGGTCTGCGGCATATGATTCCTTATGGTCTTTTACATAGGAAGAAATGCCGGACCAAATATTTCCGGCTGTGCAGTAATCAGTAATATTTAACATAAAAAACTCCTGTAGTATGTAAAAATTTATGGTATGTGAAAGCAGGCAAAACCGCTGTCTGCAAAAATATACCCAAAGGGCATCCCAGTATGACACACTCCTGTGGAGCGGTCGCATAATGTATACCCAAAGGGCATCCCAGTATGACACGCTCCTGTGGAGCGGTCTCATAAGGTATGATAAAAAAGTATAGCATATTATGAAAAAGAATGAAATCGTATTTTTTTTGACAAAAATGCGGCTGGATATGACATTGCATGTCAAATGTGACATAAATAAGGCGAATTGTTGCATAAGAAATTTGCAGCAAAAAATATGAAGTATAATAAAGAAAAGTAAACTTTGGAAACACAGCACGGAAAGATAAAAAAATATGCGTTATGCTATGGTTATCAGACGGGTGGGTGCGAATGTGTTATTTCAAAACATCCGTTGTATAATTGCTTATACCTGTATCATTTGATAGGAGAAAAGATGACTGCATATGGAAATAACTGAGTTTACTTTTTCAAATATAAAATTTTTGGAATTATTAAAAGATATTGAGAAAATGCAGAAAATTCATGCAAAAGGGGAGACTTGTTTTGATAAACAAAATGAGTGGAAGAATCCTGTATGCGGGTGGCATAACTCAAGGTTTCCGCCGGAATACAGACAATGCTGTTTAAATGGTAAAAAATTTGAAATGGATGCTTCATGCGATTTGTATTATTTTATGTCTTGTTACTACGAGCATATAACGGGATGCAAAGCGCCGTATAACTTTGAGATTGTCCGTTTCTGGAAGAAGAATGTTTTAAGTTCTCTCAGGGAATGGGATGCGGCAGAGAAAAATGCGGTAATTGCAATGATTGCAGGTTGTACAAGATGGCAGAAAGGACGCAGAATACAGGATGCCAAAAAGCTGCTGCAAAAGGATTTTCCGCGCCTGTAAAATTGTGGGAGGGACAATAGTTTACGGCAGTTTCAGTAAATACTGCGAAAGTGAAGATAACGAGGTAAAAGGCAAAAGAAACAGGAAATGTTTGTTCGTGCAGCAAAGTATTGACAATGACATACATTCGGCGTAAACTTTGTTTATACAGATAACAGGGAGGCAGTTTTTGATGAAAAAATCTATATCCATAAGCATAAGGGTCAGCGAAGAGGAATTGGCGAAATTTAAGCAGGCGGCCAGATTAGAGGCTTATGCTTCCTACAGTGAATTTATCAGAAGGACAGCATTACTTGAAGCTTCAAAAATAATTGACAGTAATAATGTGAAAAGTGTGCATTAGAAATACTGGAAAAGAATATCAGGAGGATATGGATGGCCGGAACAAATGAAAGATATGCAGAGGAGCTTGTAAGAAGAGAAATGAAAATCAAACCCGGAAAAAACAGCTTTGGCTATGTTTATGTCCAGGGTGAGAAGTGTGCAGTATCCGCAATAAATCGTGCTTTAAAAAATGCAGGCGGAAAGCCAAAAGAATGTGCCTTATCAGATTATACTGCGAAAGGTTCTTCAAAAAAAGGAGCAATGCCTGAATTTATAATCACATTTCATTCAGAATTAAATACAATTATTGTTGTGGAATGCAAAAAGAATATTTCCTTGCATGAAAGCGTTAACAGAGACCAGCCGCTTAAATATGCAGTAGACGGCGTATTGTATTATGCCAAATATTTAAAAGATGAATTTCATGTGATTGCCATTGCCCAAAGCGGTACTGACACTGGAAAAATGTTGGTATCTACGTTTTATTGGCCGAAAAATCAGGCAGACTACATAGAATATACCAAGATTCGTAATATCATATTAGAGCCGGAAAATTATTTAAAGATGATAAAAGGAGAAAAAATACAGAAGGCTTATGATGCTGACACAATACAGATAACAGCGGCAAACATGCACGACTCATTACGGATTAATAAAATAGATCGGAAGAGCGTCGTGTAGGGAAAGAGTGTAGCTAGTGGTGTAGA
>CAOKHR010000158.1 GCA_948468325.1 uncultured Lachnospiraceae bacterium
CACTTACCGCAGCTTTGGATTTACGCCGATTGAAACGCCCTGTATGGAGAATATCGCAAATTTATGCAGCAGGCAGGGCGGTGAAAACGAAAAGCTGATTTTTAAGGTTTTAAAACGGGGAGAAAAACTTAAGCTGGAAAGCGCCAAAAGCGAAGCGGATCTTGTAGATATGGGGCTTCGTTATGATCTGACGCTTCCTTTGGCAAGATTTTATGCAAACAATGCAAACAATCTTCCGTCGCCGTTTAAAGCGCTTCAGATTGGAAGCGTATGGCGGGCGGACAGGCCGCAGAGAGGACGTTACCGTCAGTTTACACAGTGCGACATTGATATTTTGGGCGAGCCCTCTAATCTGGCGGAAATCGAACTGATTTTAGCGACGACGTCAACGCTTGGAAAACTGGGATTTTCCGGTTTTGAAATCCGCATCAATGAGCGGCAGATTTTAAAAGCAATGGCGGCTTACAGCGGCTTTGATGAAGCGTCTTATGACAGCGTATTTATTACGCTGGATAAGATGGATAAAATTGGTCTTGACGGTGTGAAAAGGGAGCTTACAGAAGCAGGATTTGCGGAAGCGTCCGTAGATAAATATCTGGCATTGTTTGCGGCGGCAGACGAAGAGGCAGACAGCGGAAAGGCGGTATCTCTTCTGGCAGAGAAGCTGGGAGACTATCTGGATGAAGCGGTAAAACAGAATTTACAGGAAATTATTGCGAGTGTAGAACAGAGTCGGGATGCCGATTTTAAGATCGTATTTGATCCGACTTTAGTCCGCGGCATGGGATATTACACAGGTACGATTTTTGAAATTGCCATACCGGAGTTTGGCGGAAGCTGCGGGGGCGGCGGACGTTACGATAAGATGATCGGTAATTTTACGGGAAATGATGTTCCGGCTTGCGGATTTTCCATTGGATTTGAGCGGATTATACTGCTGCTTACGGAACAAAATTTTCAGATTCCGGCGCAGCCGAAGAAGACGGCTTATCTGATTGAAAAAAATTATCCGGCAGATAAGCTGTGCGAAGTAATCGAAAAGGCGCAGAAAGCAAGAAAAGAGGGACAGCAGGTTCTGGTTGTCCGGATGAATAAAAATAAAAAATTTCAGAAAGAGAAACTCATGGCAGAAGGTTACGAAGCATTTGAAGAGTTTTTTTCATAAATAAAGCGGAGGGAGAATATGGCAGAGTCGATGAAGGGACTGAAACGGTCCCACAGATGTACGGAAGTTTCAAATGAGAATATCGGTGAAACAGTTACGGTAATGGGATGGGTACAGAGAAGAAGAAATCTGGGCGCATTGATTTTTATTGATTTGAGAGACCGTTCCGGACTGCTTCAGATTGTATTTGATGAAAACAGCGTGGGAGCGGAAGGATTTGCCAAAGCAGAAACGCTGCGGAGCGAGTATGTTATTGCCGTAACAGGTAAAATACAAAAGCGGGAAGCGGCAGTCAACGAGAACTTAAAAACAGGAGATATTGAATTAATTGCAGAGCAGATACGTATTCTGTCCGAGTCCGATACGCCGCCGTTTCCGATTGAAGAGAACAGCCAGACAAAAGATGAAGTCCGCTTAAAATACCGTTATCTGGATCTTAGAAGGCCGGATATTCAAAAGAATATGATGCTTCGCAGCAGAGTGATATATCTGATGCGGGAATTTATGGCAAAAGAAGGCTTCCTTGAAATTGAGACGCCGGTTTTGTGTAAATCGACTCCGGAGGGAGCAAGAGATTATCTGGTGCCAAGCCGTGTGCATCCGGGGAATTTTTACGCGCTGCCGCAGTCGCCGCAGTTATATAAGCAGCTTTTGATGTGTTCCGGTTATGACCGTTATTTTCAGATTGCAAAATGTTTCCGCGATGAGGATCTGCGTGCAGATCGCCAGCCGGAATTTACGCAGGCAGATATGGAATTGTCTTTTGTAGATATTGATGATGTACTGGATGTCAATGAGCGTTTGCTGCAGTATGTATTTAAAGAAGCCATCGGCGTAGAGATTGCGCTTCCGCTTACAAGAATGCCGTGGCAGGAAGCGATGGACCGTTTTGGTTCGGACAAGCCGGATACGCGTTTTGGCATGGAATTAAAAGATGTTTCCGAAATCGTAAAGAACTGCGGATTCGGCGTATTTACGGGAGCACTTGAAAACGGCGGCTCTGTACGGGGTATCAATGCAAACGGACAGGGAAAAATGCCGCGTAAGAAAATTGACAGACTGATAGAATTTGCAAAGGGCTACGGGGCAAAAGGTCTTGCTTATCTGTCAGTCAATGAGGATGGAAGCTATAAGTCTTCGTTTGCCAAATTTATGACAGAGGAAGAGCTTACGGCGCTTGTCCGTGCGATGGAAGGGCAGCCGGGAGATCTGCTTTTGTTTGCGGCAGATAAAAATAAAATTGTCTGGAATGTATTGGGAGCGCTCCGTCTGGAGCTGGCAAAAGAACTGAATCTGTTAGATCCGAATCAGTATAATTTCTTATGGATTACAGAATTTCCGCTTTTGGAGTGGTCGGATGAAGAAAACCGTTTTATGGCGATGCATCATCCGTTTACGATGCCGGTGGAAGAAGACTGGGATAAAGTCGATTCTGATCCGGGCGCCGTTCGTGCAAAAGCGTATGATATTGTGTTAAACGGTACGGAGCTTGGAGGAGGTTCCGTCCGTATTCACCAGAATGATATTCAGGAAAAGATGTTTGAAGTGCTGGGCTTTACAAAGGAAAGCGCATATGAGCAGTTTGGATTTTTACTGGATGCTTTCCGTTACGGAGTGCCGCCTCATGCAGGGCTTGCTTACGGCGTAGACCGTATGGTGATGCATATGGTGCATGCGGATTCTATCCGTGACGTCATTGCTTTTCCGAAAGTAAAAGATGCTTCCTGCCTGATGACAGAGGCACCCGGAAAAGTAGACGAAAGACAGTTAAAAGAGCTTCAGATTGGAATTTTAGAGTAAAGTAACGGGGTGTCTGAAAAATCAGGCATCCCTTTTTCAGTTATATTTTATGCACACTTTTTCTAAAACTGCATACAATAAGTAGAAAATTATTGTAGGAGCAAAGGCTTTGGCAATTATTGTAATAGATGCCGGACATGGCGGCTTTGATAATGGCGCAATGTATCAGGGCAGAAAGGAAAAGGATGATAACCTGCGTCTGGCATTGGCGGTAGGGGAAATTTTAAAACAACAGGGATATGAGGTGATTTACACAAGAACAACGGATATTTATCAGTCTCCTTATGAGAAAGCACAGATTGCAAATGAAGCCGGTGCAGATTATTTCATTTCTTTCCATCGAAATTCAGGAGAAAATGACAATACGTATAACGGTGCGCAGACATTAATCTACGGCGGCGATGATATGAGAGCAAGACGGCTGGCGGAAGCGATTAATGAGGAGCTGGTGAAGACAGGATTTGCAGATCTTGGGATTGAAGAGCGAACAGGGCTTGCTGTTTTGCGCAGGACAGAAATGCCGGCTGTATTGATTGAAGCAGGATTTATCAATCACGACAGAGATAATGAGATTTTCGATAATAATTTTAATGAAATTGCAAGTGCAATCGCCATGGGAGTAGAACAAGCGGCGCCATTAAAGCGCGATGCTGTGGAGCAGAGCAGTATGGAAAATGAAGATGTGGTATTTGGTGTGGAGGCAGGCAGGTTTGCATACCGGACAACTGCAAATTTTATGGCAGAGCAGCTGATGGATCAGGGGTTTGAAAGCTACGTTATGGAAGATGACGCGATGCTTCGTGTCATAGTCGGAAGAGAAGATTCCCTGGAAGATGCCTTAAAGCTGCAGAGAAAACTGCGGGATCTGGGTTATCGGACAATGATTGTTGCAACAAATTGAGAAAAGTTTTAATATAATTTTAATCTTTCTGCTGTAGAGTAAGAAATAAAAACGATATAATGGAGATACTTTACTGGTAGGTACATTTACAGCAGGAGGATAAATGAGATTACTTGTAGTTGAAGATGAAAAAGATATGAATCGGATTATTGTAAAAGAACTGGAGTCAGAAGGATATCTTGTGGACAGCTGCTACGATGGAGAAAGTGCGTATGATTATCTGTGCATGGCAGAATACGACGGCGCCATTTTAGACATAATGGTTCCAAAGATGGACGGATTTACAGTGCTGAAAAAAGTCCGCAGCAAAGGAATTACAACGCCGGTTCTGTTTTTAAGTGCGAAAAGCGATGTCAATGATATTGTATGCGGACTTGATTTGGGCGCGGATGATTATATGGTAAAGCCGTTTGAATTTAAAGAGCTTTTGGCAAGAATCCGTATGATAACGAGGAAAAAGGCAGATGTGCATGAAAATGTTTATACCTGCGGCGATCTGGTCGTAGACTGTAATGACTGCTCCGTAAAAAGAGCCGGAAAAATCATCGAACTGTCGCCAAAAGAATATTCGGTGCTGCTGTATCTGATACGCAATCAGAATATTGTAGTGACCAGGGAACAGATTGAGGCAAATATATGGGATTTTGGACGGGACAGCGCATCAAATCTTGTAGACGTTTATATCAGATATTTACGAAAGAAGATTGATGATGGGTTTGAGTTTAAGATGATTCAGACCATCCGAGGGGTGGGATATATATTAAAAGAAAACAGGTAAAGCAGGTATCAATGATGCGTTACATTGTGGTCTGGCCGACAGCGGCGATTATGACCATGATGCTGGTAATGCTGATTGCAATTCATCTTCTTTCGGATGAGGCAGTTGATTATGAAATTAAGCAGGATTTAAGGCAGAAAACGGATGCTGCCTATTTTAAAGTTTCGATTGAAAACGGAGAACTGGTCATTGCGGAAGATTTTGAGTATGAAAGTGAGAATGTATGTTTTGTAATTGTAAAACGGGACGGGAAAGTAGTAGAAGGCAGGTATCCGGAAGGCGTGGAAAGCGAGCTGGGAAATTACAGAGTAAGAAATAACAGAAGCTTTGTAGTCAATTCAGATGAGAAGTATTATGTGCGCGATCTGCGGATTGGAAAATACAGAGATAAAGGATTATTTATTCGTGGTATTTTAAAAGTGTCGGATGCCCAGAGCTTTTACCGCAGAATTGAAATTATTTCTTATTTTAGCATGGCAGCTTTTTTTGCAGTTATATTATTGTATGAGATTTTTTTTGCCAAAAAGATTTCCCGGGAATTAAAAGACATGTGCAAAACAGCCGAAAGCATCGGGACCAGCCTGGATATGTCCCAGAGGATGAAAAGTGCCAGCCACTTTTATGAGACAGAAATACTTCGGCAGGCCAATAACCGTATGCTGGACCGAGTGGAGCAGACATTTCAGATTCAGGAACAGTTTACATCGGATGTTGCGCATGAGCTGCGTACGCCTGTGGCAACGCTTCTGGCACAGTGCCAGTATGCAATAGAAAAAGTTCACGACAAAGAAGAATTTGATGAAGTTTTAGAAGTCGTTTACCGGCAGTCGGAAAAAATTAATACAATTATTATGCAGCTGCTGAAATTTTCCAGACTGGATCAGGACAGAATCGAGATTCGAAATGAAGAGGTTGATCTGGCTTTGATCTGTCAGACAATCTGCGAAGAATGGCAGGATAAGGCAAGGGATAAAGTTTCTATACAAATGCATTTAAAAGAGGCGGTCACAATGGGAGACATTGGGCTGATTTCTATTATAATTCAGAATCTAATATCAAATGCCGTAAAATTCAGCCATCCAAAGGGAATCATTGAGGTATTCACAGGAGAGGACGAGCAGCAGGTATTTGTAACGGTGCGGGATTACGGTGTTGGGATTACTCCGGAAAATACAGAACTTGTATTTCGGCGTTTTTACCAGTGCGATGAGTCGAGAAGCGCAGAAGGATTCGGACTGGGGCTGCCGCTTTCCAAAAAAATTGCCGAAAAGTGCGGCGGCAGGATTACGCTGGAAAGCGAACCGGACAAAGGCAGTACCTTTACGCTTTATCTTCCGCGAAAATAAATTTTAATGTGCTTTTAATATTAAATATCTAA
>CAOKHR010000159.1 GCA_948468325.1 uncultured Lachnospiraceae bacterium
GTTATCAAGGTCCGTCTAACTGCCGTGTTGCCGCGACAGCTAGATTATAATATCATGCTTAAATCTTCTTGTCAACTATTTTTTTATATTTTTTTACAGATTTTGTAACAGTTCAGCCTAATATACGTATTCTTACGGACTTTGCAGCCAGTGCAAAGTCCTGGGCTGAACTGTTACCAGATTTTGCATGACTCATACCATCAAATCAATTGCATCTTTTACACTTCTTACACCAATGAGCCGTATTCCGTCTATTTCAGGCAGTATATCTTTTGTGGCTTTGAGCAGTATACAAGTGGTAAACCCAAGCTTTTTAGCCTCTGACACTCTTTGTTCCGCCATATTCACTGCACGGACTTCGCCGCTTAAGCCCACTTCCCCGAAACAAATTGTCTTCTCGTCAATCGGGCGGTTTTTGTAGCTGGACACAAGCGCCATTACGATTCCAAGATCAATCGCGGGCTCATTCATTCTGATTCCACCGGCAATATTGACATAAGCATCACAGTTTCCCATTTGAAGTCCCACTCTCTTTTCCAGCACAGCCATCAAAAGGTTTACCCTGTTAAAATCTGTTCCCGCTGCAGTTCTTCTCGGCATTCCGAAATTGCTTCGGCAGACGAGCGCCTGAACTTCTAAGAGAATCGGACGGCTGCCCTCCATCGAGCATGCAACTACAGAACCGCTGGCCCCTTCGGGTTTTCCTCCCAGCATAAATTCCGATGGATTTTTTACTTCTTCTAACCCGCTGGAACGCATTTCAAAAACGCCTATTTCATTTGTGGAACCGAATCTGTTTTTTACACCACGCAAAATCCGGTATGCCGCATGTCTGTCTCCTTCAAAATACAAAACCGTATCTACCATATGTTCTAATACACGGGGTCCTGCTACCACTCCTTCTTTTGTTACATGGCCGATTACAAAAACGGCCGTTCCAAGACCTTTGGCCATCTGAAGCAGAATTCCCGTAGATTCTCTGACCTGTGAAACACTTCCCGGCGCAGAAGCGACGGATTCATTATACATGGTCTGTATGGAATCAATCACAACAATCTGCGGAAGATCTTTTTTTACGATTTCACTGATTATATCCAGATTTGTCTCACACAAAAGTGACAGGGAATCTCCGAATTCTCCGATACGCTCTGCCCGCAATTTGATTTGCTGCAGGGACTCCTCGCCGGATACGTAAAGTATGCTGCGGTTTTGTGCGGCTAAATTCCAGCATACCTGGAGTAACAGCGTAGATTTTCCGATTCCGGGATCTCCGCCGACTAACATTACGGAGCCCTGCACAATACCGCCGCCAAGCACTCTGTCTAACTCGTTAATCCCTGTTCTGATACGCTCTTCTTCCGAAAATTCTATATCTTTTAATTTTGTAACTCTTGCTCTCATTTCCTGCCGCAAAGGGGATTTACTTCCTTTTTTTGCGGAAACAACTTCTTCTACAAACGTATTCCATTCTTTACAGGACGGACATTGTCCCATCCACTTTGAAGATTCTGCTCCGCACGACTGACAATAAAATACAATTTTTTCTTTTGCCATTTGATCTCCTGATTACAGTAAGAAAGAATGTGGCATGCACATTCTCTCCTGCTTATTTTTATTTTTTTGATATTTTTACTGCAACGGCACTGCTTCCGTCCATCTCTACACTGATATTTAACTTTCCTCCAAGATTGGTTTTCATGATGCCGGCCTCTGCTCCGTCAATCATAATATTGTATTCCGTACCTGCCTCCAATTCCAATGTAATCTGTGCATCCTCCGGCCCTTCTACCTGAAAGGATACTTCTTCTCCGGTCGCTTTAAAATTATTTACTGCCGTTCCCGGTACAGATTCGTATACAAACATACCGTTCCGCTCTAATTTCGTAATTGCCTGATATGTCTTTACTTTGTATAAATCTCCGGCATGTTCAAAACAATCCAATTTGGATTTCTCCGCCAGACTATAATCTCCGAAGCTAATGGTTCCATCTGATTCACCGCGAATCAATTCACTAATTACCGACATATTTATCCTCCTGTGATACTGTTGCAGCACACCCGTGCTTCTATCATAATATTATTCTGTACATCCGGCAGCAGAGAACTCACTGTCTGCTGCTTTCTGCCATACAGTTATTATATAATATCTGCTTTCTTTTTTCCAGATATTTTACTGCTTATTTTTAACCGAAAAACGCACCTGTTCCCCGCGGACGCCTACATCAACAACGTCTCCTTTTTTAATTTTTCCACTTAAAATTTCTTCTGCAAGCGCATCTTCAACGACATTTTGAATTTTACGCCTGAGCGGACGGGCACCGTATTTTGGATCGTAAGCCGTTTCCACAATATATGCTTTTAAAGAATCTTTTACGGAAAGTGTAATTTCCATCTGCTTCCTGCAGCGCTCAATCAGATTTCTGGATAAGAGCGTCACAATTTTTTTCATATCTTCTTTGTCTAAAGCGCGGAATACTATCGTCTCGTCAATACGATTTAAAAACTCCGGTTTAAATATCCTCTTTACTTCATCCATTACGCCTTCTTTCATCCGCTCGTAATTCTGCTTTTCATCCTCTGATACGCCGAATCCCAGCTTTTTGGGGGAAACAATTGCTTTTGCACCTGCATTTGAGGTCATAATGATAATTGTATTTTTAAAATCAACTTTTCTGCCCTGTGCATCAGTAATATGTCCGTCATCCAATACCTGAAGCAAGACATTAAAAACATCCGGATGCGCTTTTTCAATTTCGTCAAACAAAATGACGGAATACGGATTTCTGCGGACTTTTTCGGAAAGCTGTCCGCCCTCCTCATAGCCGACGTAGCCGGGAGGCGATCCAATCATCTTTGATACGCTGTGCCTTTCCATATATTCTGACATGTCTACCCGAATCATTGCCTGTTCATTGCCAAACATAGCTTCTGCCAGCGCTTTTGTAACTTCTGTTTTCCCTACTCCGGTAGGTCCCAGAAACAGAAACGAGCCGATTGGACGGTTCGGATCCTTTAATCCTACTCTGCCCCTTCTGACTGCTTTTGCCACGGCTCCGACTGCCTCTTCCTGACCGATGACCCGTTTGCGCAGCGTCTTTTCTAAGCGGCGCAGCCTTACAGCCTCGTCTTCTTCTAACTTCTTCACTGGAATTTTGGTCCAGCCGGACACAATATCCGCCATTTCCTCTGCGCCTACAATCAAAACTTTCCGGTCGGTATCTTTTTTATATTTTTTGCGGAGCTTTGCGTATTTTGCCTCCGCTTCCTGTTTTTTGCTGCTGATACGGGCCGCTTCTTTTAAATCTTCCTCCATCAGCGCACGTTCCATGGCATTGTCATATTCGGCAATTTTAAATTCCAGATCCATCACGCTTTCCGGCACCGAAAAACCCTGCAGACGTGCCCTGGATGCTGCCTCATCCATCAAATCAATCGCTTTATCCGGCAAAAACCTGTCGTTAATATACCTGACAGATAAATCAACCGCAGCTTCTATGCCGTCATCCGTTATAATCACATGGTGATGATCTTCATAGTGATTGCGCAGCCCTCTTAAAATTTCAATTGCCTGCTCTCTTTTCGGTTCTTCTACAGTTACCGGCTGGAATCTGCGCTCCAGTGCAGCATCTTTTTCAATATATTTGCGGTATTCCGTTATTGTCGTTGCTCCAATCAGCTGGATTTCTCCCCGCGCCAGAGAAGGTTTTAAAATATTTGATGCATCAATTGCTCCTTCTGCACCGCCCGCGCCGATAATAGTATGAATCTCATCAATAAATAACAGAATATTGCCTGCCTGTATGACTTCGCGGATGACTTTTTTTATCCGCTCTTCAAATTCACCACGGTATTTCGAACCTGCCACCATACCGGACAAATCCAGTGTAACAACTCTCTTATCCGCCACTGTATCCGGTACTAAGCCCATAACGATGCGCTGTGCCAGTCCCTCCACAATCGCCGTTTTTCCTACACCGGGTTCTCCGATCAGACAGGGATTGTTTTTTCCGCGTCTGCTTAATACCTGAATAATTCTCTGTATTTCTTCCTCTCTTCCGATCACCGGATCTAAGTATCTTTCTGCTGCCAGCTTCGTCAGATCTCTGGCATATTGATCTAACATCGGTGTGTTTGTCGAACTTTTTCTTTTGCCTGGTTTCCCGTTCTGAAAATCTTCTCTGTAAAGATTGCCGTCTTCTCCCATTGCGGCTAAGGTATCTACATACAGTCTCTGCATGTTTATATTTAATGTATTCATAAGACGGGATGCCGCACATTCTGTCTCTTTCATAATTGCAATCAGCAAATGCTCTGTCCCGATTTCCCTGCTGGAAAAACGTTCGGCCTCACGTCCCGCATTTTCCAATATTTGTTCCGCCCTCGGTGTCCATCCGTCGGCGTCTTTTACTGCTGTCTGTCCCGAAGGCGCAATCAGGCTCTCAATTAATTCCAGTAACTGATTAGCATCCACCCCGTTATCCATTAAAACATTGGCGGCAACACCTGTGCCTTCCCTTAACAGCCCCAGCAAAAGATGCTCCGTGCCGACATAATTGTGCTGCATCATTTTTGACGCTTTTTCTGCCAGTTTCAATGCTTTCTGGGCTTTACCTGTAAATGATTTCTGCATATAACCACCTTTTTATAAATCGTTTAAGTCAAAAAATTCCAAACCATCGTCGTCATCATCATCGTCATCCGGTATGATTCTTTCTTCTTTCTCTGCCGATGGTCTTTTCGCCTCTGCTTTTTTCATTCTGACGGGCTTATCCCTTTTGCTGACTTTTTTCCCTAAAACACTCGGATTTTCTTCAAACTCATCTATAATATCATCATCGTCGTCATCGTAAAAAGCAGCATCGTCGTCTTCATATGTCTTTTTAGGGGTATCCGGCCTGCTGCTTTTTACAGGCTTTGCCGCCTTTTTTCTGGGACGTTCTCTTCTGACAGATCTTTCTTTTTCAAATTTCTCGTCGTCGTCTTCTCCTCCATCCCGAAGCTTTATAAGAAGATTGATGATAACAATTACCAGAACAACAATCACAAAAATCATAACTGCCATCGTTCTTCTGTTTTTTACCCGTGTCTCTTTTTGCTGGTCGCTTAGCTCTTTGTATGATTTTGACAATTCTTCATAATCTTGCGGCACATCCTCGGAAGATAATGCTTCTTCGTTAAAACGCTGATAAGTTCCCTGTACGGTATCATACTGATACCAGCAGGTTATTCCTGTATCGTCCATTCCGTAAAAAATATAAAAATCCGAAGAATCTATAGAAGCCGCTCCACTCTCCTCACCTTCAGTTTTTACAATCTCTTTCTGTGCACCGCCGGTATAACGATATGCAGGAACAGAAACCTCTTCTCCAATCGACAGCGTCGTTTCTTCATAATTATCCGGAGGAATTACGCCGTTTGGTACTGTTATTAAAATAATAAAATGCTCTCCGCTGCTCAAACGTACATAGGGATAAAATTTATCTCTGTTTGCATCATAAATAAAAAACTTTCCTTCGCCCGTATCGCTTACCAGATAATACATGCCCAAATATCCTTTATCAAACATGATTCCCTGATACGGACTGCCTTTGAATTCAAAATTTGCTTTCGAAAAACCTTCCGGTATCTCTTCATCCGTAAAATCCTGGGATATTTTATAGTTCACCCCGTCGATTACAATTGCGTCGCTGCCGGCAGCGGACTCTGTGCCCGTTGTCTGTTCCGGCGTCTGTTCTGCCGCCTGTCCGGCAATCTCTGAAACTCCGGCATTGCCCGAACCGGCAGTCGGCGTATCTTTCTTTGTCACTGTAATCTTATAAGAAGCCGTTGTGCCGTTTTCTGCTTTTACCAAAACAGTAATGACATTTGTACCTTCTTTTAATTCTTTATTGCCTGTTATGGATTCGACGGTCGCCCTGCTGTTGGATGTAACGGGCGTAACGGTAATCTCACTGACATCGCTTCCGACTTCTGCCGTATATTCCGT
>CAOKHR010000160.1 GCA_948468325.1 uncultured Lachnospiraceae bacterium
ATTACCGTAGACGACTGCGAAACAGTCGCCAGAGAGATGAATGAAATTTTAGACCGAGAAGATTATGTGGAAGATTCCTATATATTTGAAGTCAGTTCTCCCGGACTTTTGCGTCCGCTGAAAAAAGAAAAAGATTATATACGCAATATGGGAAAGCAGGTTGAAATCCGTACCTATCGTATGATCAGCCATTCGAAAGAATTTACGGGAACGTTAAAAGCTTATGATGCAGAAAGTGTCACCATAACAAAAGATGATGGAGAAGACATGGCATTTAAAAAAACTGATATTGCATTGATCCGTCAGGCATTTGATTTTTAAAACGTAGCAAATAACGAGAAAACAGGAGGGTATAAAAATGAGTAGTAATGAGTTATTAGAGGCGTTGACAATCTTAGAACAGGAAAAGAATATTCCAAAGGAGACGTTATTAGATGCCATTGAAAACTCACTGATCACTGCATGCAAGAACCATTTTGGAAAATCAGACAATATCAAAGTACAGATTGATCCGCAAAGCTGTGAATACCATGTGTTTCAGGAGAAGACAGTTGTAGATCAGGTGGAAGATTCCGTTACGCAGATAAGCCTTGCAAATGCAAAGATGATAGATTCCAAATATGATTTGGGAGATATTGTAAATATAGAAGTCAAATCCAAAGAGTTTGGCAGAATTGCAACGCAGAATGCCAAAAACGTAATTCTTCAGAAAATCAGGGAAGAAGAGCGGAAAGTGCTGTATAATGAATATTACAGCAGGGAAAAAGATGTTGTAACCGGTATTGTCCAGCGTTATGCAGGAAAAAATATCAGTATTAATCTTGGCAAAGCAGATGCGATACTGACAGAGAACGAGCAGGTAAAGGGAGAGGTGTTCCAGCCGACAGAGCGTATTAAATTATATGTTTTAGAGGTAAAATCTACCAACAGGGGGCCGAAGATCCTGGTGTCCAGAACACATCCGGAGCTTGTAAAACGCCTGTTTGAATCGGAAGTGACAGAAGTAAAAGACGGCATTGTGGAAATCCGGAGCATTGCGAGAGAAGCCGGAAGCAGGACGAAAATTGCCGTATGGTCCAACGATCCGGATGTCGATCCTGTAGGAGCCTGTGTCGGTATGAACGGAGCCAGAGTAAATACGATTGTAAATGAGCTGCGGGGAGAAAAGATTGATATTATCAACTGGAATGAAAATCCTGCCATGCTGATTGAAAACGCTTTAAGCCCTGCCAAAGTTATTTCCGTCATTGCGGATGCAGAAGAAAAAACAGCCAAAGTAGTCGTACCGGATTACCAGCTGTCTCTGGCAATCGGCAAAGAAGGACAGAATGCAAGGCTGGCAGCACGTCTGACCGGATTTAAGATTGATATTAAAAGCGAGACGCAGGCAAGAGAAGCCGGAGACTTCATGGATTACGAGAACGACTATGAGGACGAAGAGTATGACGAGGAATATCTGGATGAGGAATATCCGGAGGAAGAATACGAAGCAGGAGAATATGAGGACGGAGAATACGTAAATGAATAAAAAAATTCCTATGCGGCAATGTGTCGGCTGCCGGGAGATGAAGACAAAAAGAGAGCTGATTCGAATTATCCGGACATCGGAAGATGAGATACTTGTGGATGCAACCGGTAAGAAAAACGGCAGAGGCGCATATATCTGCCCCAGTCAGGAGTGTTTTTATCAGGCGGTTAAAAATAAAGGTTTAGAACGTTCTTTAAAAACTGCAATTCCAGAAGAAATCTATAAGGAGCTTGAAAAGGAGATGGAAAAAATTGATACCTGATCGCGTATTTTCTATGCTTGGTATTGCAGCAAAAGCAGGAAAGGTTGCAAGCGGTGAATACCAGACAGAACACGCAGTAAAGTCCCATAAAGCATTTCTTGTGATCATTGCAGAAGATGCTTCGGAGAATACAAAGAAGATGTTTCAAAATATGTGCAGATTTCAAAAAGTGGAACTCATTGTTTACGGAAGCAGGGAAGGGCTTGGGCATTGTATCGGAAAAGAATACCGCTCATCCCTGGCAGTAACGGATGCAGGACTTGCCAGAGCAGTTCGGGAAAAATTTGCACAGACAACAACTGAATAATGGAGGAGTAAGTATATGGCAAAAGTTAAAGTATATGAACTTGCAAAAGAGTTGAATATTGGATCAAAAGAAATCATAAACTTTTTATCTGAGAAGAATATAAAGGTTACAAGCCACATGAATAATTTAGAGGATTCTTCCATCGAACTTGTAAAAAATAAATTTGGTAAAAAGGAGACGACGACTATTACAAAGCCAGAGACAGAAATAAAAGCAAAAGAAGAAGAACAGAAAAAAACAACGGCAGAGCGGCCTAAGAAAAAACGGAGTATTACAGCCGTTTTCAATCCGCAGAACAGCCAGCAGGGAATCAGGCGGCAGCCCAAACCGCCAAGGCGCCCCAAAGAGCGTCCCATTCCGGAGAGGCAGACAGCGTCTGCTCCGGTAAAACCGGAAAGAAAGCCTACAGTCTCCGAGGCAAAGCCTGAAAAGAAAGAAGAGGCTATAAAAACAACACCTGTATTAAACGGCGTACAGGAGCAAAAAGTACAGCAGCCAGAAAAACCGCTGACAGTACAGAAAGACCAGCGGCAGCCTGAGAAAGCACAGAAGCCTGCAGAAAAAGCGCAGCAGCCTGAGAAAGTACAGCAGCCGGAAAAAGTTCAGTCTGCAGAAAAAGTACAGCAGCCGGAACAGGTTCAGCCTGCGGAAAAAGTACAGCAGCCGGAAAGAGTACAGCAGAATGTTAAAGTGCAGCAGACAGAAAGAGTACAGTCCGGATCAAGGCCCGCTTCCCATCCGCAGAACGACAGACAGCAGAGAGGAAGCAGAAGCGGCAGTAACAGCAATAATAATCGTTCTTATAATAATCGGAATGAAAATCGTCCGCAGGGAGGCAGCCGCCCGCAGGGAGATCGGGGAGGAAGACCAGGTGAGAAAAACAATCAGAAGAATTATCAGAATAATCGGACTAATTCCAATCATACACAAGGTGATAGAAACAGCCGTGGATTCCATTCAAATCGCCCGAAGGAATTTAAGGGAAAATTAGACCGGGAAATCAGTAAATTCAATAAAGAAACGTCTGTGAATACAGAGGAGCTGAGAGGGAAAGATACAAGAGAACGCGGTGAAAACAGAAAGAATAACAACAATAACAGAAAGCAGGACCGTGATAAATTAGGCAGGAAGCAGGAACGCTTCATTAATCTGGAGAAGCATGGCGGCAGAAAGAAGCCGCAGCAGCCCAAACAGGAAAAAGCAGAAGAGGTCATCAAGAGCATTGTTCTGCCGGAAAGAATTACGATTAAAGAACTGGCGGATAAAATGAAAGTACAGGCTGCAGTTATCGTAAAGAAGCTTTTCTTAAAAGGTACGATGGTAACGGTAAATCAGGAAGTTGACTATGAAACGGCAGAAGAGATTGCATTGGAATTTAACTGCATTGCAGAGCAGGAAGAAAAAATTGACGTTATTGCAGAGCTTTTGAAAGAAGACGAGGAAGAGGAAAGCACATTGGCTGCCCGTCCGCCTGTTGTATGTGTTATGGGACACGTTGACCACGGAAAAACTTCTCTTCTGGACGCAATCCGGTCTACCAGGGTGACAGACCGTGAGGCAGGCGGAATTACACAGCACATTGGAGCGTCTGTTGTTTCGATTAATGATCAGTGTATTACATTCCTAGATACTCCGGGACATGAAGCGTTTACCGCAATGCGTATGCGGGGGGCCAATGCAACAGATATAGCAATCCTTGTCGTAGCTGCGGATGACGGCGTGATGCCGCAGACGGTAGAGGCAATCAATCATGCCAAGGCGGCAGGAATTGAGATTATTGTGGCAATCAATAAAATTGACAAACCGAATGCAAATATCGAACGTGTCAAACAGGAACTTTCAGAATATGAACTGATTCCTGAAGACTGGGGCGGAAGCACGATTTTTTGCCCGGTATCCGCGCATACGCATGAGGGAATCGACAATCTTTTGGAGATGATTCTTTTAACGGCGGAAGTAAGTGAATTAAAAGCAAACCCAAACCGGAATGCAAGAGGGCTTGTCATCGAAGCACAGCTTGATAAAGGACGCGGAGCCGTTGCAACAATTCTGGTGCAAAAGGGTACACTAAGAGTAGGAGAACCAATCGCCTGCGGAAGCTGTTATGGCAAAGTCCGTGCAATGATAGATGATAAAGGCCGCAGAGTCAAAGAGGCAGGGCCGTCTACACCGGTGGAAATCTTAGGATTAAGCGGGGTACCGAATGCCGGAGAAGTATTTGTATCTACAGATTCGGACAAAGAAGCACGCAGCTTTGCAGAGACGTTTATCTCCGAAGGCAAGGAAAGACTGCTGGAAGAAACCAGGGCGAAGATGTCCTTAGATGATTTGTTCAGCCAGATTCAGTCAGGAAATGTCAAAGAGCTTGATCTGATTGTCAAAGCAGACGTACAGGGGTCTGTAGAAGCAGTCAAACAGAGTCTGGAGAAACTTTCCAATGAAGAAGTTGTTGTCAAGACGATTCATGGCGGCGTAGGCGCGATTAATGAATCTGATGTTATCCTGGCATCTGCTTCCAATGCAATTATCATTGGTTTTAATGTCCGTCCGGATGCTACCGCAAAAGCTACCGCAGAGCGGGAAGGCGTAGATATAAGGCTTTACAAAGTAATCTACAATGCAATTGAAGACGTGGAAGCAGCCATGAAAGGAATGTTAGATCCGGTATTTGAAGAAAAAATACTCGGACACGCAGAAGTACGTCAGATCTTTAAAGCTTCCGGAGTCGGAAATATTGCGGGATCTTATGTCTTAGACGGTACGTTTGAACGCGGCTGCAAAGTTCGTCTGATGCGGGAAGGCACGCAGATTTTTGAGGGCGGCCTGGCGTCTTTAAAGCGTTTCAAAGATGACGTAAAAGAAGTCAGAGCAGGATATGAATGCGGTCTTGTCCTGGATGGTTTCAATGAAATTCAGGAATTCGACCAGATTGAGGCATACAAAATGGTAGAAGTTCCAAGGTAAGAACGGAGCGAAAATATGAGAAAAAACAGTATAAAAAATACCAGAATCAACGGAGAGGTTATGCGTGAACTAAGCAGCATTATCCACGGGGAAATCAAAGATCCGCGGATTCATCCGATGACGAGTGTAGTTACGGTAGAAGTTGCGCCGGATTTAAAAACCTGTAAGGCATATATCAGCGTGCTTGGGGATAAAAAAGCTCAGGAAGATACATTGGCGGGGCTGAAAAGTGCAGAAGGCTACATTCGTACAAAGCTGGCAAAAAATATCAATTTGCGGAATACGCCGGAGATACGTTTTATTTTAGACCAGTCAATTGAATACGGCGTCAATATGTCCAGAAAAATTGATGAGGTAAACGGGAGGCATACGGAATGAAAACTTTTGCCGAACAATTTGCGGGAGTAAAATCAGCAGCGATTGCAGGGCATGTCCGTCCGGACGGAGACTGTGTGGGTTCTTGTCTGGCAACTTATAATTATATAAAAAATAAGTTCCCCGAAATTGATGTTGCGCTTTATCTGGAAGAAATTCCCAATAAGTTCAGGTTTTTAACGGGCGCTGATGAAATTGTGCATTCTTGTGAAGCCGATAAAACATATGATTTGTTTCTTGCACAGGACTGCGGGGATGAAAAGCGGTTAGGCGGTGCTGCCCGGTATTTTCAGACGGCAAAGAAGACGATTTGTGTAGACCACCATATCAGCAATGAAAGTTTTGCGGATGAAAATTATATTTTCCCTCATGCAAGCTCGACATCAGAGCTGGTGTTTGAACTGATCGGGGAAGAGAATATTACAAAAGAAATAGCAGAATGCATTTATCTGGGCATCGTGCATGATACAGGGGTTTTCCAGTATTCCTGTACTTCGGCAAAGACGATGCAGATTGC
>CAOKHR010000161.1 GCA_948468325.1 uncultured Lachnospiraceae bacterium
TGAATGCCTTCATGCTTTGTTTTCTGATAAAGACTTCCCGCATAGAACAGATTGTTGATACATGTTAACGTATAAGGACTATGTGTTGTAATCAGAACACTGCTGTTTGTCAGATTCAAAAATTCTGTGATAAAATCAATGACCTGCTTCTGCAGCTTCGGATATAAATGTGCTTCCGGCTCTTCGATAATCACAAATGACTCTTTCTTCCGAAGCATCAGAATATATAAAAAATTAAACAGCCACAAAACCTCCTGCTGTCCCGAAGATGCATAATCAATCGGAATGGATTTATTGCTTTTCTGAAGAAGAATCGTTTCTTTTCCGGAATTAAAAAAATACTCTCCTTTTAACCCTTCAATAATGGTATCTGCGACATTCTCATATTCCGCCTTTTTCTCACTTCCTTTAAAATGTGAAACTGCCTTTTTAATACCCTGATCAAAATTGTCCTGCATTCCTTCAATCAACTGCATAAATCTTCTGTTGATAATATCCATGTTGCCATAATTCAAATATGTTTTCTGCTTTGCCATCAATGACATCATACTTCTTCCCGCCGGAATATAGTAATTCTTTTTACTATCCCCAAACAGCCCATTTACGCGCATTTCAATTTCTTCATACCAACGCTGCTTCTCTTCCGCCAGAAATTCGATGGTTTTATCTTTCTTTCGCAATTCCTGATGAAACTGAATACATTCCGCTTCTATCCTGCACATAAACTCCTGCATGCGGCTGCTGAAACCCGATTCAATCCATTCACTGTCCATCTTTACAGCTGTTTTTATCTCAGCAGAATATTCATATACTATATCTGCATTGTCAATATAATCAAATATATCCTGAAAATAATCCTGCAGTTCGCTTTCCAGAGAATCTTCCAGATCATCCCAATGTCCTTTGGCGCCTTTTAAAGAAATCTGATAAAAATAAGAAATCACAATGTCTTTTATTGTCCGAAAATAATAAATTGCTTTACTGATTGTACTTTTTCCGGTGGCCTGTTCGCCGATAAACAGATTGTATTTTTTAATTTCCATTTCAAAATTGCTTACAGGACCCAGGCTCTTAATTCTGATTTTTTCCAATTACCTAATCTCCCTCCTTAGGATAATAAGTCGGGACAATACGCTTTACCCATTCCCTTATATCCGTCGGCTCCGTCACTACATACTCACTCAGCTTTTTTAACTGGCTCAAAAAAGCTTCCTCGTCCATTTCAATCGGTTTGCCAATATGAATCCGCTTGTTTGCCGTATCCTGCATGCCCTCTTCATCCATCAGCATTTCTTCATATAATTTTTCCCCGGGCCTTAGTCCTGTAAACACAATCGGAATATCTTCGTCCGGCTGGTGTCCGGAAAGCAGAATTAAATTTCTTGCCAAATCTGTAATTTTTACCGGCTCTCCCATATCCAGAATAAATATCTCTCCGCCTTTCGCATAAGCGCCGGCCTGCAGTACCAGAGATACCGCCTCCGGAATCGTCATAAAATAACGGATAATATCCGGGTGGGTCACCGTAACCGGACCGCCCCTTTCAATCTGTTTTTTAAACAGCGGAATGACGCTTCCGTTGCTTCCCAAAACATTGCCGAAGCGCACAGCCACATATTCCGTTTTGGAACGTCTGTTATAAGTCTGAATAATCATTTCACAGATTCGTTTGGACGCCCCCATAATATTTGTAGGATTTACTGCCTTATCTGTCGAAATCATCACAAAACGCTTAACCTGGTAAAAATCTGCTGCCTGTACCATCTTCCAGGTGCCCAGCACATTATTCTTGATTGCTTCCGTTGGGCTTTCCTCCATCAGCGGCACATGCTTATGTGCTGCCGCATGATAAATAATGTCCGGATGGTATGTTTCAAAAATATAATTCATCCGGTTTGTATTGCGCACCGATGCAATCAGAACTTTCAGATTTAAATCAGGAAAAGCTGCTTTTAATTCATTTTGTATATCATATGCCGAATTTTCATAAATATCTACGATAATCAGCTGTCTCGGATGATGCCCCGCAATCTGCCTGCACAATTCACTTCCGATAGAGCCTCCGCCTCCCGTAACCATAATAACTTTATCCGATACATAACCTAAAATCGAATCTAAATCCACTTCTACCGGATCTCTTCCCAAAAGATCATTTACATCTACTTCTTTCAGGCTGCTGATACTGACATCCCCGTTTACCAGCTGGTAAATCCCCGGCAGACGTTTTAACTCGCATCTTGTCTGTTTGCAGATGTCCAAAACTTCTTTCATCTGTCTGGGCGATGCGGAAGGCATTGCCACTATAATCTCCTGCACATGCAGCTCTCTGCACTTATTAATAATATCTTCCCGTCTTCCGACAATTTTAACCCCATGAATATAACTGCCCGCTTTGCCCCTGTCATCGTCAATTACACCGACAACACGCTTCTTTAAATAACGGCTGTTTTTGATTTCTTTAATCAGCGCATTCCCTGCTTCGCCCGCTCCGACAATCAGTACATTTCTGGTGTACTGTGCATCCCGCAGCGTATTGCGTACGGAACGGAGCGCACGGTAACTATAGCGGCAGATAAATATCATGCCAAATAAAAATATCCCGAAAAACGCATAATAGCTTCTCGGCACCGGATAGCCCGTTTCCGGATGAGACAGTAAAATCAAAAACATATTAACAAAAGTCTCTACCACGCATGCCGATGTCAGATACATCATTTCCATGGCTCCGGCATAGCTCCAGAGACTGCTGTAAAGACGGAAAATCCAGAAAATAACAATTGCGGACAATGCGGTTACCGGCAGAGATTTCCATGCATTTTCCAGAAAATACGGCGGTATATCCTGAAAACTAAAATCAAATCTTGCCAAAAGCGCCAGCATGCCTGCCAAAAATACAGCGCACACATCGTAGCACATCAGAAAAACCCGCCGCATCCATAATTTTTTATCTATAAACAGTTGTTTCATTTACTCCTCCTGCTTACCCGCGCCAGAATCCAGAATATATTCCGCTGCCTCTCTGACCGCGCCTTCTCCCCCTTTTGCGGACAAAACAAAATCCGCCTGTTTTTTTACCTCCTGCACCGCATCTGCAGGCGCAAATGAAAAACCGGAAGAAGCCATCACCTTAAGATCATTTATATCATCTCCGATATATGCCGATTCTTTCACTTCCAGATGATATTTTTCTAAAATCTCTGCTAAGACAGCCGCTTTATCGCCGACTCCCTGGTACAGTTCCGTAATTCCAAGTTCTTTTGCACGGTTTTCTACGATTTTGGAGCTTCTGCCTGTAATAATCGCCGGAATAATACCATTGTCTATGAGCATCCGGATCCCCATGCCGTCTTTGATATGAAATGCTTTGCAGACCTCTCCCGCATTGCCTATATAAATTTTCCCGTCTGTCAATGTCCCGTCCACATCCATGGCAAACAATTTTATTTTATTTTTCATTAAATCAATCCCGCCTTCGCAATATCCGCCACACATAAAGTCCCCAGAATCTGACCGTCTTCGACAACTGCCAGAGTAGATACTTTTCTGTCCATTTTCCGCATTTTCTCCACGGCGTCCACGACAAGCAAATCAGGGTCAATTGAAAGCGGATCTTTCGTCATCACTTCTTCAATCTGATGCTTTAGAGCCTGCTCTCCGTCTCTGCTGATCAGACGGCGTAAATCTCCATCCGTAAAAATTCCCGTAAAACTTCCCTGTTCATCGACTACATTGACACATCCAATCGGTTTTTTGCACATTTCAAATACGGCGCTCTGCACTGTCATACCCTCTTTGACAACAGCATTTTCGTCGCCTTTTTTCATCAAATCAGACACGCGCATTGTCAGTTTTTTCCCCAAAAGGCCATTGGGATGAAAAACGGCAAATTCATTTGAAGTAAAACCTCTCATTTTCGCCACGGCCACTGCAAGCGCATCACCGAGAACTAAAGATACTGTCGTTGTTGTCGTTGGGACCAGATTCCCCAGAAAAGCTTCCTGTACATTCGGAAATACAATTGTAACGGCAGAATATTTCTCCAGTGTGGAATTTTCCCGCCCTACGATACTGTAGAGTGCCGCCCCTATTTTCTGAATAGACGGTATCAGCTTTAAAATTTCATCTGTCTCCCCGCTGTTGCTTAATGCAATCACAATATCATCTTTCGTCAGAAGCCCCAGATCCCCATGCAGCGCTTCTGCCGGGTGCATAAAATATGCCTTGATGCCGATACTCGCCATAGTAGCCGCAATTTTTTTAAATATATGTCCGGATTTGCCCATACCGGTACATACGACTCTGCCTTTGCACGTATTTATCCTTTCCGCAATTGCTACAAAATCATCGCCCAGACTTTCACGCATTTTTTCAAGTCCGCTTAATTCAATATCAAAAACTTCTTTTCCGGTTTCTAAAATGTCCAATTTATGCACCCCTCTCCCACTAATGTACTGCTTCATAGACTCTCATCAGGCGGCCAAGCATCCCTTCCATTTCCGATAAATAAACCATATTCGGTCCGTCAGACAATGCCTCATCCGGATTTTCGTGCACCTCGAAAAACAGCCAGTCCGCTCCGGCTGCAACAGCGGCTTTTGCCAGAGGTTCCACAAATTCCCGGCTGCCGCCGGTAGCATCTCCTTTTCCTCCCGGTTTCTGCACACTGTGCGTTGCATCAAACACGACCGGATAACCAAATTTTTTCATTTCTGAAATTCCTGTCATATCCACCACAAGCGTATTATATCCAAAGGAAGTCCCTCTCTCGCAAAGCATAATATCTTTGCATCCGGATTCCTGTAACTTACCCACTACATTTTTCATATCCCACGGAGCTAAAAACTGTGCCTTTTTTACATTGACTGTTTTTTGTGTTTTTGCAGCCGCTGTAAGCAAATCCGTCTGTCTGCATAAAAATGCCGGTATCTGTAAAATATCGCACACCTCTGCCGCTTCTTTCGCCTGCCAGGGTTCATGTATGTCAGTTACAATTTTCAGGCCGTATTCCTCTTTTACTTTTTTAAGAATTCTAAGTCCTTCTTCGATTCCCGGTCCCCGGAAAGCATGGACGGAAGTTCTGTTTGCCTTATCAAAAGATGCTTTAAAATAGTATTCGATTCCCAGACGATCTGTAATCTCTTTCATTTTCTGCGCAATCCGCATTATCATGGCTTCATTCTCTATTACGCATGGTCCCGCAATCAGAGAAAACATATTTTTCCGTGTCATTCTTCCACCTTACCTTTCATCTGCCTGGAAAGTGCAACTGCAAAATCGTAATCTTCTTTTGTATCAATATCCGTCGCTTCAATTCCAAAAACTTCCTGAATATATGGCCGGAATCCGATTCTTCTGTTATGTTTTGTAAAAATTTCTTTTTCAAACATATAAAATGCGCTCGTCTCTACCCAGATCGGTTCCATGTCCTGTGTTCTGGGCACATCATTTAAATCATAGTTCACAGGCGCCCCCTGATACCAGGCAAATGTCTGTATTTTTTCGGCTGAAAAAGCGGAATCGCATTCTCCGCTTAAAATATGCGACAATGCATTTTCGATTGTTTCTGTTTTTGTAAACGGAGATGTTGTATGCGCAAGGACATACACGTCCGCATCTACTTTGTCAATAAAAGACCTGTAGATTTCAAATCCTTTTACCACATCCTGGTCCAGCGCTTTGTCCCTTTTCAGAAAAACCGCTTCCGCAGGGATGTATTCCGTTACTTTTTCATCGCTGCAGTAAACATATACTTCATCAATTCCCTTTGCTTTCACCAGGCTGTTTACAATATGATAGCACATCGGTTTTCCCATAATATCTAAAATATTTTTATGAGGCAGCCTCTGGCTGTTTAACTTAATCGGAACTAATGCGACAACTTTCATATTCATCCTCCTGTTATCTATTTTAACGTATCCTCCAAGCGGACTCTCTCAAACACTTCCAGCG
>CAOKHR010000162.1 GCA_948468325.1 uncultured Lachnospiraceae bacterium
TAATGAAATCGGAAGCATTCAGCCGATTGCAGAAATCGGAAAAATTGCAGAGGAGCATGGTATTTTTTTTCATACAGATGCAGTACAGGCATTCGGGCATATTCCCCTGAACGTGAAAGAAATGCGGATAGATGCTTTAAGCGCCAGCGCACATAAAATCCATGGGCCAAAAGGAATCGGATTTTTGTATATCCGTAAGGGCGTAAAGCTGCCCCCATTTATTCATGGAGGAGCACAGGAGAGGGGAAAGCGCGCGGGAACGCATAATGTTCTGGGGATTATCGGATTTGCCGCAGCAGCAAAACGGGCGCATGAAAAGCTTGCAGAAACAATGGAAAAGGAGAGTAAACTGCGGGATTATCTGATTTCCCGCCTCGAAAAAGAAATTCCTTTTTCTCTTTTGAACGGACACAGGACAAAACGTCTGCCCAATAATGTGCATTTTTGTTTTCGCTTTATTGAAGGAGAATCTATGCTGATTCTTTTGGATGAAGCAGGAATCTGTGCGTCCAGCGGTTCGGCATGTACATCGGGTTCGTTAGACCCGTCTCATGTACTGCTTGCCATAGGAAGGCCGCATGAAATTGCGCACGGTTCCCTTCGTTTGACCTTGTCGGAAGAGACGACGAAAGAGGAATTGGACTGCGTCGTGGAAGAGCTGAAAAAAATTATTGAGCGGCTTAGAAATATGTCGCCTTTGTATGAGGATTATTTAAAAAAGAATTCATAAGGAGGAAGCTTATGTATAGTGAAAAGGTAATGGACCATTTTAAAAACCCGAGAAATATGGGCGAGATAGAAAACGCAGAAGGAGTCGGAACAGTCGGAAATGCAAAATGCGGAGACATTATGCGGATGTATCTGGACATTGACGAGAATGGCGTCATCAGGGAAGCAAAGTTTAAGACTTTTGGATGCGGCGCGGCGATTGCTACAAGCAGTATGGCGACAGAGCTTGTGAAAGGAAAAACCGTACAGGAAGCGCTTCTTGTAACAAATAAGGCGGTAATGGAAGCGTTAGACGGTCTTCCTCCGGTAAAAGTCCACTGTTCTCTTCTGGCAGAAGAAGCAATTCATGCGGCGCTTTGGGATTATGCAGGGAAGCATGGAATTGTGATTGAAGGATTAAAAGAACCGGTGGGGGATATTGAGGAAATTGAAGAGGAAGCAGAGGGATAATTTTAGAAAGCTTCATTTGCATTAAATTAAATAGCGAACAAATAGGAGCTGTTGCAAAAACGGGTGAGAAATGATCTGTTCAGCAATGGCTCTATTTTTTATGCAGATTATAGCAATGTAAAAATACAAAAAATGATAATTTAATAAAATTTTTTAAATTTTGCAATATTTAAATTATAAATCATATAAAAATAAGAAAATATATTATTTGTGCATTGACTTTTAATAAAATATCTAATATGATAAATTTGTAATAAAAATTTAAATTCATAGGGGGATTTAATATGGGTAGAAAACAAAGAAAAATTATGAGTGTAACTTTAGCGGTAAGTTTGCTGTCTTCGCTTTTGGGAGGTTTTAACTTACAGGCAGACTCCGGGTGAGAAGATACGGACAACAGGATTTTTTGGCGGGAGCGTGGTTACGCATGGAACAAGTATTGCTGTGCCGCATGTAGCAGGCGTCGCTTCGTTATTATGGGAAAAAGACTTTACAAAATCAAATGAGTTTATCCGGCAGCTAATCAATTTCAGTTCCCAGAAAATGGAGGGTGTGACGGAATGCGGGCTTTTGGACGCAGAGTACGCATTGGAGATTTACGATGATTTTTCGCAGAATTTCAAGGATGGGGAATTGAAGGATGAAAATGTGATTCCGGAAAATATAAAAACACCGGAAACGTTTGACTATGTTGAGGAAGATGAGGCCTATGTGGAAGGAAGATGGCATAGAAAGGGACATGAAGATGTTGTTGGAGAAGGACAAGGAGCCGGTTTTTCCGATGCGGAGATAGAGATTATAAAAGCTGGAGCTGTATTTCCGGATGGTGAGATAAAGGGATGGGGCGGTTCTAAAAAAAATCCGTGGTGGCATGGCCGGTGGATACATCCAGATGGTGTGAGTGAAGTAAACTATGTGGCTGCAGTTGAGATGATTACAGAAATTGCGCTTGGTGGGGGGAATGATATATCTTCTTATACGGATTACAAACATTTTTATGGAATGAGCAGCGCAGTATTTAAAGAAATCAAAGCAGACCTTCTTTATTTAAATACGATATTTGATGAGCTTCTTCCCAATATGAATACTAAGACCAATCGTAAATATTTTATGTATGGGTGCGGGCTGCATACATTGACGGATATATTTGCCCATTCTACAACAACGGGAACAGGTAAGTTGATAGAACATAATAAGGAAAATTATAGTATACATGCAGATAATACTAAGTATTATCATAGACGATATGATGTGGCGGTAAAAGCTACGTTATACAGTATGAAAATGTTGAGCGAAGATAATTTAACCGACGGACTTGAAATAATTCAGGCATTGAAAAAGGAATATCAAGATGCTTCCTATAAAATCATAAAGATAAAAAAATATGTAAATGAAAACGGATACTCGGATTCAATACTCTCGCAAGTGACAATCAGCAGTCCAAAATAAATATATTTGAAATATTGACGCAGGAGGATTATGTTCATGAAGAGAAAGATAATTGCAGTATGTCTTATCATTATATGCGTATTTTTCATACAAAGGCCTGACGTATATGCAGCAAGTTACATTGTGCCGAATGATGAAACAGGAATACCGGACAAAGTATTATATCAGGAAATATTAAGAAGCTTAGACAAAAAAGAAAACGATACTTTTACAAAACAGGAAGCGGCCTCTCTTGAATGCCTGGATCCACATAAAAGAATACAGTCATTTCAGGGAATCGGGATCTTAAGCGGCCTGAGAACGTTAGAGTTGGATAGAAATAAAATAGATAACAGCCAGTTAGAGGTAATAGCTGCAGAGCTTCCGCAATTGGAACGTCTGGATGTAGGACACAATAAGATAACTTCTCTGCAGCCGCTTAAAAGCATGAAGGACCTGACTTATTTGAATGTCAGATATAACAGGCTGGAAAATTTGGAAGGGATTGGGGAACTGGCATCTCTTGACTATCTGAATGCCGAAGGAAATGAAATTAAAAGCATTCCTCAGGATGTGGAATGGACTAAATTAACACATTTAGATTTAGGGGAAAATAAACTGAAAGATTTAAAAGGCATAGAAAGGATGAGCAATCTTGATAGTTTGTATTTAAGCCAAAATTTATTGACCAGTATAAAGGGGGTTCGCAATCTAAAAAAACTTTCATATTTGCATGTTGCCGATAACAGACTGGTAAACGTGGATGAAATTAAATATTTAAAAGAGCTTCACGATCTTGATTTATCCAGTAATCAAATAAAAAAACTGCCAAATTTAAAAAGCTTCAAAAATTTGTTTTGGCTAGATCTGTATGGTAATTTTCTGACAAAAAAAGAAATAAAAAAGAAAATACCAAACAAAGGCATATGGTCATGGCCAGGAAGAAACAAATGGATAAAAAAAACAAGCTGCTACCAGCGGAATAATTTTAAAATTTCATTTGTGAAACCGGCAAAAGTATCCAGGATTACAAAAAACACAAAAAAAATTACAGGTAAAATCCCGAAAGAACACTGGAAAGAAGTTACGCTTCATTTTAAAGTGCCGGGAGCAAAGTATGACACATACGCATATCCCGATAAAAACGGAAAATTTGTATTCAGCAAAATAAATCTCAAACCGTATGCAGGGGAAGCGGCAGAATTGTATGTTTATTATTATGATGAAGTACGTGAAGAAGGATGGGCTGTAAACCGCATTATATTTAAGATAAAAAATTAAGAAAGCTGCTGTGGCAAAAAGGAGGGGCTGTCGTACCGATTCAGCCCCTTTTATCTGCATACTATTTATTAATATTCGCCCGTTTCCGAAGCGTAGAGTCTAAAATCCGCTTCCGGATTCTAAGACTTTCCGGCGTCACTTCTAAAAGTTCGTCTACATCAATAAAATCAATTGCCTGTTCCAGACTTAAGATTTTCGGCGGTGTAAGCGTCAGCGCTTCGTCCGCAGAAGAAGACCGTGTGTTGGTCAGATGCTTTTTTTTGCAGACATTGAGCTCAATATCTTCTGCTCGTGAAGAAGAACCGACAACCATGCCCGCATAGACTTTTTCACCAGGGCCGATGAATAAAGTACCCCGGTCCTGCGCCGAAAACAAGCCGTACGTAACGGATTCTCCCGTTTCAAAAGCAATCAGCGAGCCCAGTTTGCGGTATTCAATGTCGCCGCAGTATGGCTCGTATCCGTCAAATATGGTATTGATAATGCCGTTTCCTTTTGTATCAGTCAAAAATTCTCCGCGGTAGCCAATCAGGCCTCTGGAAGGAATTCGAAATTCCAGCCGCGTATAGCCGCCGCTGATACTTTTCATATTTAAAAGGCTGCCTTTTCTTGTACTTAATTTGGAAATAACGGCTCCTGTAAATTCATCCGGAACATCCACATAGGCAAGCTCCATCGGTTCTGTTTTTTTGCCGTTTTCATCTGTGTGGTAGAGCACTTCCGCTTTGCTTACTGCAAACTCATAGCCTTCCCTGCGCATATTTTCAATCAGGACAGATAAATGCAGCTCGCCGCGTCCGGATACTTTATAGCTGTCCGGACTGTCTGTTTCTTCCACACGGAGGCTGACATCGGTATTCAGTTCTCTGAAAAGCCGGTCTCTGATGTGGCGGGAAGTGACATATTTTCCTTCTAATCCGGCAAACGGACTGTCGTTGACGATGAAGTTCATGGCAAGCGTCGGCTCGGAAATTTTCTGGAACGGTATGGAAGCAGGGTTTTCCACAGAGCAGATCGTATCGCCGATGTGAAGGTCTGCAATCCCCGATATGGCTACAATCGAACCGATTTTCGCTTCGGTGACTTCGACTTTGTTCAGACCGTCGAATTCGTATAACTTGCTGATGCGGATTTTCTTTTGCTTGTCCGGTTCGTGGTGGTTTAAAAGAAGTGCATCCTGATTTACCCTAAGGCATCCGTTGTCCACTTTACCGACACCGATACGTCCCACATATTCATTGTAATCAATCGTGCTGATCAGTACCTGTGTGCCGGCATCCGGATCGCCCTGCGGAGCGGGAATATAATCAACAATTGTGTCGAATAAATCCGTCATATCTTTTTTCGGCCGGTTTAAATCTTTCATGGCAAACCCGTCTCTTGCAGAAGTGTAAATAAAAGGACATTCTAACTGCTCGTCGGATGCGTCCAGATCCATAAATAATTCCAGAACTTCGTCAATGACTTCATCCGGCCGTGCTTCCGGACGGTCTATTTTATTGATGCAGACAATGACGGGAAGATCCAGTGCAAGCGCTTTCATCAGTACAAATTTTGTCTGCGGCATAACGCCTTCAAAAGCGTCTACGACAAGGATAACGCCGTTAACCATTTTTAAAACGCGCTCAACCTCGCCGCCGAAATCTGCATGCCCCGGCGTGTCAATGATATTGATTTTGGTATCTTTATAAAATACGGCCGTGTTTTTGGAAAGGATAGTAATACCTCTCTCCCGTTCGATGTCATTCGAGTCCATAACACGTTCTTTTACTTCCTGATTTTCGCGGAAAACGCCGCTCTGTTTTAAAAGCTCATCCACAAGCGTTGTCTTGCCGTGGTCTACATGGGCAATAATGGCAATATTGCGGATGTCTTCTCTTTTCATATTCATAATAATCCTTCTTTCCGTATTCAGACATCGGGCAGAATATGCCCGGCTTTTTATTTTATCATATTTTTTTGATTTATCAAGGTTTATATAAAACTTTACAGTCATATTTTTTTT
>CAOKHR010000163.1 GCA_948468325.1 uncultured Lachnospiraceae bacterium
GATTTCATTACGTCGGACAGTTTGCCTACGCCTGAAGGTTCAATAATAATGCGGTCCGGATGATACGTTATAATGACTTCATTTAAATTTTTACCAAAGTCGCCTACCAGAGAACAGCAGATGCAGCCGGAATTCATTTCCGTAATCTGTACGCCGGAATCCTTTAAAAATCCCCCGTCAATGCCTACTTCCCCAAATTCATTCTCAATGAGGGCAATTTTTTCATCCTTATATACTTCATCAATCATTTTCTTTATAAATGTTGTCTTTCCTGCTCCTAAAAACCCCGAAATAATATCAATTTTTATCATATCGCTGCCTTCTTTCATTATTTTTTGCCGTATGGCATAAAGGGATGCCCGCATCCCCCCTCAACATCATAAAAATATAGACTCAAAATTATTATTTGTCAAGTATATAAAAGGTTCGATACTATGAGCAGCTCTCAGGCCGTGAATAGTAACGGTACAGCTTCTCATAAATACCGCCCTTTGCAAGCAGCTCCCTGTGGCTTCCTTCCTCTGCAATACCGTTTTCCGTCAGAACTAAAATCCTCTTTGCATTTTGTATCGTCGTCAATCTATGGGCAATGACGAATGTTGTCCTGTTTTTTGCCAGCTTTTCCAAAGATTCCTGTACTACTTTCTCACTTTCATTATCCAGCGCAGAGGTTGCCTCATCAAAAATCAGAATCGGAGGATTTTTCAGAAATACTCTCGCAATTGACAGCCTCTGCTTTTGTCCTCCGGAAAGCTTAATCCCCCGCTGTCCGATGTCCGTTTCATAACCGTTCGGAAGCGAAAGAATAAATTCATGGGCATTGGCATTTTTTGCGGCCTCTATTACCTCTTCTCTCGTGGCGTCCGGCCTGCCGTAGCGGATATTGTCATACACGGTTCCCACAAAGAGATATACGTCCTGCTGCACAATTCCGATGTGGTCACGAAGACTTTTTAGTTTCAGCGTACGTACGTCCCTGCCGTCAATTTTTACCGCTCCCCCGGTCACATCATAAAAACGTGGAATTAAACTGCACAAAGTACTTTTCCCCGCGCCGGAAGAGCCGACTAACGCAACATATTCTCCGGCATCTACATGCAGATGAATGTGGCTTAGCACTTTTCCGCTGCTCTCTTCATACCGGAAAGAAACATTGTCAAAATCAATGGCTCCGGAAACTTCAGATAATTCTTCCGCACCTTCCTCGTCTGCAATATCCGGCTCAATCGACATTATTTCCATAAACCGCTCAAATCCGGTATACCCGTTCTGAAACTGCTCCGTAAAATCAATCAGAGTTTTAATCGGCTCTGTCAGCACATTGATGTAAAGCAGAAACGTAATCAAGTCTGTTACTTCGATCATTTCGGAAGATATAAAAATGGCTCCGGCAGCCAGCACTACAATCGTAATTAAAAGGGAAAATGAGCTGAGTCCCGCATGGTACCCTCCCATATAAAAATAGCTGTTCTTCTTCGCCGCAAGAAACCCCATGTTCCCTTTATTGAATTTCTCCTTTTCAATTTCTTCATTTGCAAAAGACTTTACAACACGAATTCCAGAAAGGTTATCTTCAATCCGGCTGTTGATGTCCGATATTTTTTCTCTGTTTCTCCGAAACGCCCGCTTCATTTTTCCATTGAAAAAATATGCATACACAAACATAACGGGAACAAGGGCAAACGCAGCCAGTGTCAAAACCGGACTAATGCACATCATAATCACAAATGCACCGAAAATCTTAATGATGGAAATCACAATATTTTCCGGCCCATGGTGCATAAGTTCTGTAATATCAAACAAATCTGTCGTAATGCGCGACATCAGCGCTCCGACCTTTTGATTGTCATAAAAAGCAAACGACAGCTTCTGTAAATGCTCGAAGATTTCTTCGCGCATATCATATTCAATTTTTGCTCCCATCACATGCCCGTAATTACTGATAAAATAATTGCAGTAACAGGATATAGCCACCAGAACTGCCATCACGGCTCCCAGCATCAGTGTCTGCCGCAGTACTTCGTCTTTTTCCAGATAAATAATGGTAGAGGTAATATAGCGGGCAATCAAAGGAATTGCAAGCGCAACAAAAGAAGCGGCGATTGCAAAAAACATATCTGCCGCAAATACTTTTCGGTATGGTTTATAATATGAAATCATTTTTTTCAGGTTCTTATTCATTATGTGCCTTTCTTTCTTCCTAAAATAATCTATTATAGTCTAATTCAGAATCCGAAAATCTTTTTCCCTCTTGTTCAAAGGGCGGTCTTCCGTGTCAATACCTTCAATCCGAATCAGCCTTGTCTGGTCTAAGGCCCATACCAGCGCATGGATACGCTCTTCTTCTCCCTGCGCTTCCATCTCAACCGTTCCGTCATACAAATTACGCACCCATCCGCTCAGTCCAAGTTTTCCGGCCTCATAATACGCGCGGTAACGAAATCCCACGCCCTGTACGTTTCCATAGAAAATGAAATGTCTTCGTATCATTTTATCACTCCTGCATTTTTATGCATTCATGCATAAATATGTCTCAAAAACGGGCTGGATGCCGCTTTTGAGACACAAACCAATTACATACTACATCCGTTCCGGAGCAGAAAAGCCCAGTACATCAATACATTTTTCCAGAATATCCTTTGTCAGTTCAAGCAGACAGATATAGCCTGCCTGAACTTCTTTGTCTTCCTCGGCCAGAATCTTTGTCTCATGATAGAAATGATTCAATGCATTTGCAAGGCCGTAAATATATGCGCAGACTTTGTGAGGCGCTGTTTCTGTAAACGCGCTGTCCATAGCCGCACTAAAATGACTGATTTCCAGCATCAGCGCTTTCTCGCTTTCTGATTTCGCCGGAAGTATTTTTGCATCTTCAACTTTTTGTCCAAGTTCGTTATACTTTGCAAGAATTGATTTTATCCGCACAATCGTATAGAGAATATAAGGCCCCGTATTTCCTTCAAAAGAAGTAAAACGTTCAATGTCAAAAATATAGTCCTTGGACGCCTGATTCGACAAATCCCCATATTTTATTGCAGACAAAGCAACGATTTTTGCTGTCTTTCTTGCTTCCTCCTCGTCTGCCAGAGACTTGTTCTCCATAATCTTTTTGTACATTTCCTCGTTGATTTCAGATACCAGATGTTCCAGGCGCATAACGCCTCCGTCCCTTGTCTTAAAGGGTTTGCCGTCTTTGCCGTTCATCGTGCCGAAGCCCTGAAATGTAAGCTTAGTATCTTCTCCTACCAGATGCGTCTTTTTGGCACAGCGGAATACCTGTGTAAAATACAGCTCCTGCCGTTTGTCTACTACATAGATAATTTCATCCGGATGGTAATCTTTCATACGCCATACAATCGTTGCCAAATCCGTTGTATTGTAAAGAGATGCTCCGTCAGACTTTAAAATCATGCAGGGCGGTACTTCTTTCGTATCGGATTCTTCTTTTACATCAACAACCAGAGCCCCTTCGCTGATATAGGCATATCCTTCTTCCTTCATCTTCTGCACCATATCCGGAATATAAGGCTGCGCATCGGATTCCCCTTTCCATAAATCAAAAGATACATTCAGATTTTCGTAATTCCTCTTTAAATCGGTGACGGATACATTCAAAATATGGGAAAGCAGCGCCTGATAGCCCCGCCTGCCCTGCTGCAGCTCATACGTTGCCTGCATGGCCGCCTCTTTATATGCCTCGTCCTCTTTGGATTTGGCACTTGCAGCCGGATAAATATCCTCAAGCTCTGATATGGTAAACGGCGCTTCTTTGGGATACTCTCCCGTATAATCCGGATTAAAATAAACTAATTCCGGTTTTCTTTGCGCAAGCTCCGTAATAATCAGCCCCATCTGAAGTCCCCAGTCGCCGAGATGCACATCTCCAATCATTTCATGTCCCATAAACCGTCCGATTCTCTTTATGCTCTCTCCGATAATCGCAGAGCGGAGATGTCCGATATGCAGCGGTTTCGCCACATTCGGCCCGCCGTAATCCAGCATAATCCGTTTTGGCGTTTTGGCTGCTTCGCAGCCAAAACGTTCTTTGTCTTTTTGCATTTCCCGTAAATATCCGGCAAGGTATCCGGTATCTAATCTGAGATTTAAAAATCCCGGTTTTACAGACTCTGCGGAAGCAAACATCTCATTTTTGGATAATATTTCCGCAACTTCATCCGCAATCAGAAACGGAGCCTTTTTGTATTCCTTTGCCGCCGAAAGTGCACCGTTGCACTGATATTCGCACAAATCCGGCCGGTTGGATAATGTCACTTTTGCATATTTTTCGTCATACCCGCACTCCGCAAATGCTTTTTCTGCTTCCCGGGTAATTAAATCCAGTATTTTCTCCATGATCTATTTTACAACCCTGACAGTTGATTTCTGTCCTTTCCCTTTAAATTTCTTCTTATATGCCTTTAATTTTGCTTTCGGAACCTTAATGACGCATTTTGCATAAATTCCTTTCCAGGCATTTTTGCCGACAGTCTTTATTTTTTTGGATCTGATAATAATATTTTTCAGATTTTTGGCTCCCTGGAAAGCCGAATTCCCAATCTTCGTTACGTTTGCTTCAATTGTAACTTTCGTCAGTTTCCTGTGGTTCTTAAACGCATTTTTTTCAATTTCCGTCACTTTGAATTTGATTCCGTTATAAACCGCCTCTTTTGGAACCGTTACGTTTTTCACTGTCTTTTTCTCCGGTTTTACAAATACCACTGTACCGCCGGAAGCATCAGCCTTTGTAATCTTATACCAGTTCTTCATATACTGGAAACTGGTTCCAACCTGCGGATTCGTCTGGGTCTGATTATTCTGGCCGTTGTTTGACAAATACTGTTCCACAGCGTATTTCAGGCCTGCAAGCGCTGTCTGAATTTTTCCGGCGTCATTTGCCTGAATTGCACTCTCAAGTGCGGCTTTTAAAATCTTCAAATTCTCGATGACAGCCGGGTCAGCTTTCGTGGCATCTGTCAAAATATTCTCTGCTTCTTTCAGCCACTGCTGCGCTTCCTGTAAAAGTCCCGCGTCCGGTTTAGCGGCTGCAGGCAGCAAATCTCTGATTGCCTGCTTCAATAGAGAAAGAGCATTCCGAATCGCTTCTTCATCCTTTGAATCCAAAAGATCCTCCAGCGCTTCTTTTGCCGCAGTCATCTTCTGATAGGAATTCGCTTCATATTCCGATGCCGCCTTTTTATCTGCCTCTTCCAGTGTACTCCTCACCTCTCTGAGAAGCTCTTCATCTACCGGTTTTTCGGCTGATCCCGGCGCAAGCCCCCACGCACCGTCTGCTGTTTTTCTCGGTACTGTCTTTGCACGCAATCCTGCCGGAAGCTTACTGTAATTTAATACTTCAAAATCACTGACATTGTTATCGGTATCAATAAATCCAATTCTGCGCACGGCCTTATTTTTGGAAATAATCGTATCATCCTTCGGGTCAGTAAGCGCCGCCGTACCTTCCACCGGCGTTTCATTAACAGAAACACCGTCTACATAAGTTTCTCCGTTTTTCAAAACAACGCTGTACTGTTTATTATCAATCACCAGCTCCCAGGATTTATCAAAGGCGCTAATCTGTACCGCTGTTTCGGAAGCTTTTGCAGCCGCACCGCGAATCAGATAAGAAGCTCTCGCCGGAATCGTTCCGCTGAGCGCAAGCGTCTCACTGACTGCTGCAGCTGTAGAATGATACTGTATCGTATATCCGCTTAAATCAATTGCTTCTTCAGTCGGATTGTAAAGCTCTATGTTGCTGTGGGATACTGCCTTATCGTTCTTTCCGCCGTCTCCGTACACCTGATTGATAACGATATGATCCCGCGTTGCCTCCACGGTTTTTACCGGATCTGCCATAACTTCTGAC
>CAOKHR010000164.1 GCA_948468325.1 uncultured Lachnospiraceae bacterium
TTTGTTTCAGTTTTCCCATATGCGTAAAACTATTAAGCCGTTTCGCAATCACCTAAAAAGTATAGCATATGAAACACGACAAGCAAAAAGCTTGTTTGCTTCTCGCATTTTAGATTACACACATGCAACCAATGTGATAAAATGAAATCAGGAAAAAAACCGCAAACATCAACACTGCATGTATAGGAGACGGCAAATGGTATACGAAATCACAAATACCAACAATGTATCAGCATTATTTGGAAATTGGGAAGAAACGCTTATCTGGTCCTGCCTGCAGGGAATTATGGGAAAAGTCTATGCAGATGACTTGAACACCCCGACGGCGGCAATGGCTATAATCGGAGATTTCACTTTTTTTGCCGGAAAACCGAATATAGAATTAGTGTCATATAAGCCGGACTGGTGTAAGCAAAATTTTATGATTATGATACCGCAAAACGAATTCTGGAAAAACACAATCATAGATTTTTATGGAAAAAAAGCAAAAGTTATTTCCCGATATGCAACGAAAAAAGAACCGCATATTTTTGATAAAAAGAAATTGGAAAAGGCAGTAGTTTCCCTGCCGGAACAATACACTCTGTCCATGATTGATGAAAAGTTTTATCAAATGTGTCAGGCAGAAGAATGGAGCGCTGATTTAGTGTCACAGTTTCCGGATTATGAGAATTACCGTAAATTAGGAATAGGCACAGTAATCTGCAAAAACAACATTATTATATCCGGCGCCTCTTCTTATTCCAGATATAAAGAAGGCATAGAAATCGAAATTGATACCAGAAAAGAATACAGGCGCAGAGGATTCGCATATGTGTGCGGCGCAAAACTGATATTAGAGTGCTTAAAACGGAATTTATATCCAAGCTGGGATGCACATAATAAAGGATCTGCCGCACTTGCACAAAAGCTGGGCTACCATTACAGCCATGCTTATACAGCAGTCGAGATATACGATTAAAAATCCGGATATTAATATTGCGGTCATTGCATACGGCTGCATGCAGCTGTGGGAGGTGGATTTTCAATTCTTTTTGCCTGTCGGAACTATAGCATATATAAGAATGTTTTCAATATGCTTTAAAGCAGGCTCTGCTATGTACTTCATAAAACAACCCTGACGGAAAGGATAGTATTTGCTTGAGGAAATATGTTATACTATAAATAAAAATATAGCACATTGTTTGTTAATTTGAGAGGAGGATCAGGATGAGTACTCTTGAACGTACAGTTTCTATGATGAAGGTTTTACCAGAAACGGATTTGGTTAAAATTATGCATCTTACAGAAAAGCTTTTTAAGCTGCGTGAATGTGAGTTGAATGATAAAGTTGGCAATTTTCTAAAGCCAATGACAGAAGATGATTTTTTGCGGGACATAGAAAATGCAGAGAAACAGTTTGCTAATGGAGATTATCAGGAGATGGGGGAGGCGATTGATGAAATCTGCCAGCAGCTTGGAATATAAAGTTATTATTACAAATGGTGCAAAAACACAGCTTGCACAGATATTGCGTTATCTTCGGCAGGATCTGAAAAGCGAACAGGCGGCGCGCAGTGTAAAGGCAGATATGGAGGATACTAAAATCAGGCTTTCCCATATGGCTGGCAGCTTTAAGTTGTGTGATAATCCCAGGTTAAATGCTTTGGGATATAGGATAATCCATCTTAAACGCCATCAATATTTTATGCTGTATAAAATCGTAAGCGATATGGTACGCGTAGATGGTATCTATCATGATTTGCAGGATTATGAAAATAGCTTGAAATAATAATTGTGCCGGTCTGGAAGTTATCCGTTTCTGATTGTAAAACATACCGCGGCTGAGAAAAAGCTTTCGATGGTTATTGGGCCGAATATAATAAAAATCGGCGCGAAAGCATTTCAGGGATGTAAGAACCAGAAATAAAAGATAACAAAACTTTCCCCACAAAAAGATTGAATCTAAACATGATTCATTGTATAATAATCCCATTCTTAGCATTCTTGCGGCAAAAGAGAGAGCAGAAAGGAAATTACAATGATCGATTTAAAATTTTTAAGGGAAAATCCCGAAATCGTAAAGCAGAATATCAGGAACAAATTTCAGGATCACAAGCTTCCGCTTGTAGATGAAGTAATTGAATTAGATGCGCAGTCCAGAAAAGCCAAGCAGGAGGCAGACGCGCTCCGTGCGAACCGCAACGTCATTTCCAAACAAATCGGAGCATTGATGGGACAGGGCAAAAAAGACGAGGCGCTGGCATTAAAAGAACAGGTGCAGAAAGATGCCGCCCGTCTGGCAGAATTGGAAGTGCAGGAAAAAGAGCTGCAGGAAAAAGTCAATAAAATCATGATGACAATTCCCAATATTATAGACCCCTCCGTACCAATCGGCAAAGACGACAGCTGTAATGTTGAAATTGAAAAATTCGGAGAGCCCGTAGTACCTGATTTTGAAATCCCTTATCATACCGAAATTATGGAAAAATTTAACGGTATTGATTTGGATGCTGCCGGAAAAGTGGCCGGAAACGGATTTTATTATCTTATGGGAGACATTGCAAGGCTCCATTCCGCAGTGATTTCCTATGCAAGAGATTTTATGATTGACCGCGGTTTTACTTACTGCGTTCCGCCGTTTATGATACGGAGCAGTGTAGTAACCGGAGTTATGAGCTTTGAAGAAATGGATGCCATGATGTACAAAATCGAGGGCGAAGATCTTTATCTTATCGGCACATCAGAGCATTCGATGATTGGAAAATTTATTGATACAATTCAGGAAGAAGACAAACTTCCCTACACGCTGACAAGCTATTCGCCCTGTTTCAGAAAAGAGAAGGGCGCACATGGAATCGAAGAGCGCGGCGTATACCGTATCCATCAGTTTGAAAAACAGGAAATGATTGTTGTCTGCAAACCGGAGGAATCCAAAGTCTGGTATGATAAGCTGTGGCAGAATACGGTTGATTTGTTCCGCAGTTTAGATATTCCGGTCCGCACATTAGAATGCTGTTCCGGTGACTTAGCGGATTTAAAAGTAAAATCCTGTGACGTAGAAGCATGGTCTCCGAGACAGAAGAAATATTTTGAAGTGGGAAGCTGTTCCAATCTTGGGGATGCACAGGCAAGGCGCCTGAAAATCCGCATCAAAGGGGAAGACGGCAGCAAATATTTTGCCCACACGTTAAACAATACGGTAGCGGCGCCGCCCAGAATGCTGATTGCATTTTTAGAAAACAATCTGAATGCAGACGGAAGTGTAAATATTCCGGCTGCGCTGCAGCCATATATGGGCGGAAAAACAAAGATTGAATAATCGTATATAAAAAAGGTAACGGTTCATGGATGAAAAAATTACATCTGTGAACCGTTTTTTTGAAACTTTTTTTCCGATTGAATCGTATTAATTACAGGAAAGGAAATGGTAGATGATGCAGAGCCGGGTGGAGGAATACTTTCAGAAATATTACAAAGTTTGCTGCCGTGTGGCATTTACCCTGGTAAAGAATCAGGCAGATGCGGAAGATGTTGCACAGGAAGTGCTGCTGCGTCTGATTCTGTATCAGCCGCAGTTTGCGGGTGAGGAACATGAGAAAGCATGGATCATACGGACAGCGATTAATTTGTGCAAAGACCTTCTGAAAAGCAAATGGAATAAAACGACAGTTGGTATGGAAGCCGTATCACCGGAAGAGCGCGCAGCTTTTGAAATCCCCAATGTGGAGACAGATGATACGTTTTTTGTCGTTATGGAACTGCCGGAGAAGTATCGAAACTGTCTGTATCTGTTTTATTACGAGGATTATTCCATTCGTGAAATAGCAAGAATCCTGGAAAAACCGGAGAATACCATTAAGACGAATTTAAAACGAGGCCGCGAAGCGCTTCGTGAAAAGCTTTTGGAAAGGAGATTACTATGTCATTAAGCAGTATAAGCAGCAAGGGATTTTTTTATGAAAAAATAAATGCAAGAAGCAGCCAGCGGACACAGGAAAACAGCAAAGGCAGATTTCCGGATAATTTAGAGCAGACCAATGAAAAGGAGAGCAGAGAGGATTCGCAGGTACAAAAGGAAGAGGCAGGAACATCGACAAGCGTACAGGTAGATTATAGTTACGGCGGAGCCAGTTCAGCGCTTTGGATTATGCAGAACGGACGGGTAAATATGAGCGCCGTGTTTGCGTGCAAAGCACGCCATATCGCTTACAGTGACTGCGACTCGGTAAAAGTTTTTGCTGCCGAGGGATATACTTTAAAGGCAAAAGTTGAGCTGGATGCCCATAAAGTATATATTGAGCAGAAAAATGAGGACGGAAGTATTTACGCATACGAAGTCAATCCGCTGAAGCTTTCAGACAACACGCAAAATCCTATAGAGCAGATGGCGGCAGAAGCCTGGGAGGGCGCGCGCAGGCTTTTGAATGACGGGACGTTTACGGAGATTAAGGCAGACGGGAATCCAAAAGCAGAGGAATCCAAAGAGGAAAAAATTACGTTTGCAAAATGGCTGGATCAGTTCCATGATTTTGTAAAAAGACGAATTAAAGAGGGACCTCCGAAAATACAGATTGGCGGTTCCGAATATTCGGAAAAAGACTGGGAAAAACTTATGCGGAAAATGGATGAAGCGATTGATGCATATAAAGAAGAGCTGCGGCAGAGAATACGAAAAGATAAAGATCAGGATGCCGCAGGAAAGGAAGCCGGCAGCGCCACAGAGACAAAAAGTCTTGCAGAGGTCGCCGGAATGGATGCAGGAGAAAAAGATATAGAAGAGCAGAAAAAACCAAAAGAGTCAGGTATTTCCGAGGCAGAATCCATAAAAGCAGAGAAAAAGCAGACGAATTACGCATCTACCAGTTTCCTGGCACGTTTGAAAGGAGAGAAAAAAGCACCGTATTCGTATCTTGCAGATGAGTCGGGGATGATTGTTTATAAGGGCGCCGTATTTGTTTGTGATGATAAAAAACAGTCTATCTGCCTTGGAGATATGTCAGACCCAAATAATGTATTAAACATTCCGCTTTCAAAAGGAGGTGTGCTTAGAGTACACCGTGACAATATCGGAGATCTTGTAAAAGCGATTGATATGTTTTCACCGGAAGATATTGCAAGAATTTTGCGAGCGATTGCACAGGATAAAAAAGTGCAGGATATGGAGCTTGAAATCAAAGAAATGGAATCGGAAGATCCCGCCGAAAATGCAGGAAGCGTAACGGATTAGAAAATTTGTAACCGGCAGTTTTTCCTCCATATAAAAGAAATAAAAAACAGGGTCCGCGGAAGCGGACTCTGTTTTTTATTAGAGGAGAGATTCTAAATAAGACTCCAGACGCTGATCTAATGTCATTTCTGCAAACAGAAGAGGATTTTCCCTGGATAACTTCACCATTAGTTCATACGTCTGCGGTGTAGTCGTGACAGTGGGGAAAATTGTCTGACAGCAGAGCCGGAGAGTGGTGTGGCTGCTTAGAACAACGTCCACGGAGTCTGTTTTCTCATTGTAGTAAGAAATCATATAATATTGCCTGACTCCTTTCAGATTTCTTGATGCTTTTGTATGCAAAAAAGCTGCCAGTGGCAAGTTTTTTGTGCTGTTTCTGAAAATTTTATACATTTTGAAACCACCCCAAAGGGGTGTGTCATCCTGGAATACCCTTTGGGTATACATTTTGAGTCCGCTCCAGAGTAGTGTATCATCCTGGAATGTCCTTTAAGGTATAACAATTTGTATAACTAACAATTAGTATAACATATGTTCAGATGAAAAACAATAAGGAAATCTTTTAAACAGGGTTGTTTCATGAAGAACTTTGACTTGGCTGTACCCGAGACTTCTTTCCT
>CAOKHR010000165.1 GCA_948468325.1 uncultured Lachnospiraceae bacterium
TTAGAGTTTTAGAAGGAGGACGCGAATACATGAAACGTACAATTATTGATGCTAGTCAATTTGAATTAAATGAAAAAGTGGTATCAATCAAACGTGTAACAAAAGTTGTTAAAGGTGGACGTAACTTCCGTTTTACAGCTTTGGTTGTTGTTGGTGACGGAAATGGCCATGTCGGTGTAGGTTTAGGAAAAGCGGCTGAGATTCCTGAAGCAATCCGCAAAGGAAAAGAAGACGCGATGAAGAAATTGATTGAAGTTAAGTTAGATGACAATAAGAGTATCACACATGATATTATGGGAAAACATACTGGCGCATCTGTATTATTGAAGAGAGCTCCCGAAGGTACCGGTGTAATTGCCGGCGGTCCTGCACGTAGCGTATGTGAGCTTGCAGGCATCAGCAATATCCGTACAAAATCTTTAGGATCTAATAATAAGCAGAACGTTGTACTTGCTACAATTAATGCTTTAAGCCAGTTAAAATCTCCAGAAGAAGTAGCGAGACTTCGCGGAAAATCCGTAGAGGAAATCGTGGGTTAAAAAGGAGGAATTAAAAATGGCAGAGAAGTTAAAAATTACACTGGTAAAATCTACAATCGGCGCAGTTCCCAAAAATAAAAAAACAGTTGTTGCATTAGGATTAAACAAAATCGGCAAAACAGTTGAAATGCCGGACAATCCGTCAATCAGGGGAATGATCCGCCAGGTAAATCATTTAGTAAAAGTAGAGGAAATCTAGTTACAGAGATAAGGAGGTGTCAGAATGGATTTATCAAACTTAAAACCTGCAAAAGGTTCTGTACATGATAATTTCAGAAAAGGACGCGGACATGGTTCAGGAAATGGAAAGACAGCCGGCAAAGGACACAAAGGTCAGAAAGCCCGTTCAGGAGCTCCAAGACCAGGGTTTGAAGGAGGTCAGATGCCATTATACAGAAGGCTTCCCAAGAGAGGGTTTACTTGCAGAAATTCCAAAGAGATTGTTGGAATTAATATGTCAGCCCTTGAAGTCTTTGACAATGATGCTGTAGTTACAGTTGATACATTAATCGAAGCTGGAATCGTTAAAAATCCCAGAGATGGTGTTAAGATTCTTGGCGGAGGAGAACTTACCAGGAAGCTTACTGTTCAGGTGAATGCATTCAGCGCAAGTGCAAAAGAAAAAATAGAGTCTCTTGGTGGAAAAGCAGAGGTGATCTAATGTTAAAGACACTCCGTAATGCATTTAAAATAAAAGATATACGGAATAGGATTATATTCACATTTTTTATGCTGATTATCATCAGAATCGGAAGCCAGCTTCCGGTTCCCGGTGTTAACCGTAATGTATTTGCAGATTGGTTCGCATCACAGAGTAATGACGCATTTAGTTTTTTTGATGCAATAACCGGCGGTTCTTTTGAGCAGATGTCAATATTTGCGTTGAGTATTACACCTTATATTACAAGCTCCATTATTATGCAGCTTTTGACGATTGCCATTCCAAAATTAGAGGAAATGCAGAAAGACGGGGAAGAAGGCAGAAAGAAAATTGCTGAAATTACCCGTTATGTGACAGTAGGACTTGCACTGATTGAGTCTGTGGCAATGGCAATCGGATTTGGCAGATTGAATCAGCTGGAAGAATACAATGCGCTCAATGTAATTACTGTTGTTGCAACTTTGACGGCAGGTTCTGCAGTGCTCATGTGGCTTGGTGAACGTATTACAGAAAAAGGCGTCGGAAACGGTATTTCTATTGTACTTGTTATCAATATTATTTCCCGTCTGCCAGAAGATATTAATACGCTGTTTCAGCAGTTTGTCGCAGGTCAGAGCATTCCGGCAAGAGCCGTATTATCGGCAGTTGTCATTCTTGCGATTATCGCAGTTATGGTAGTGTTTGTTATTATTTTACAGGATGCGGAAAGAAAAATTCCGGTACAGTATTCCAAGAGGATACAGGGCAGGAAGCAGGTTGGAGGCCAGTCATCCCATATTCCGTTAAAAGTAAATACCGGCGGAGTTATTCCGGTTATTTTTGCACAGTCTTTGATGCAGACACCGGTTATTATTGCTTCTCTTTTCGGTAAAAATGATGGAACGGGAATCGGAAGTAAAATTTTAAAAGGATTGTCCCAGTCAAACTGGTGCGACCCAAGCCAGCCGGTCTATTCAATCGGTCTTGTAGTATATATTGCGCTTATTATTGCTTTTGCATATTTTTACACATCCATTACGTTCAATCCGCTTGAGATTGCCAATAATATGAAAAAACAGGGCGGTTTTATTCCGGGAATTCGTCCGGGAAAGCCAACCAGTGAATATTTAACCAAAATATTGACATATATTGTTTTTATAGGGGCAGTCGGATTATCAATCGTTGCATTTATGCCGATCTTCTTTAGCGGAGTATTTAAGGCAAATGTATCGTTTGGAGGAACATCTATTATTATTATCGTAGGTGTAATTATTGAGACAATTAAACAGATTGAATCACAGATGTTAGTACGTTATTACAAAGGCTTTTTAAATGATTAATTGTAAGTTTGATGACATACCTTACAGGATAGTCTCAAAAAGTATGCTTTTTGAGACAATTCCGCAGGAGTGTGTCATCCTGGGATGCCCTTTGGGTATACATTTGGAGATACTGGCACATGCCGTATCTCCAAACGTGTCTAAGATTTCATTGCATAAGGGGGATTGTATCCGATGAAAATTATTATGTTAGGAGCGCCGGGAGCAGGAAAGGGTACTCAGGCGAAAAAGATTGCAGAGAAGTATCAGATTCCGCATATTTCCACAGGAGATATTTTTCGTGCAAATATCAAAGAAGGAACAGAGCTGGGAAAGAAAGCAAAGACATTTATGGATCAGGGAGCTTTGGTACCGGATGAATTAACAGTCGCACTTGTAGTAGACAGAATTCAAAAAGACGACTGTGAAAACGGATTTGTTTTAGACGGATTTCCAAGAACGATTCCACAGGCAGAAGTTCTGGATAAAACTCTGGCAGATATGGGAAAGAAGATGGATTATGCCATTGACATAGATGTTTTGGATGAGAACATTGTAAAACGTATGGGCGGAAGAAGAGCCTGTGTAAACTGCGGCGCTACGTATCATATAGAAAATATTCCGACCAAAGTGGAAGGCATCTGCGATAAGTGCGGCAGTGAAACCATTCTTCGGGATGATGATAAACCGGAAACTGTGCAGAAACGTCTCAGTGTATACCATGAGCAGACACAGCCTCTGCTTGATTATTACAGCAGGCAGGGCATTTTAAAATCAGTAGACGGTATGCGCCCCATGGAAGATGTATTTGCAGACATTGTACAGATTTTAGGAGCATAATATATGCCGGTAACGATAAAATCTGCAAGGGAAATAGAACTTATGAGGGCAGCCGGGAAAATCCTCGGCAAAGTACATCAGGATTTAGGAAAAAAATTAGAGCCGGGAATGACTACATTTGAGATTGACCGCTTAGGGGAAGAGATGATTCGAAGTTATGGCTGTATTCCGTCATTTAAAAATTATCATGGATTTCCGGCATCCGTCTGTATTTCTGTAAATGATGAAGTGGTACATGGAATCCCATCGAAAAAGCGTATCATACAGGAAGGTGACATTGTAAGTCTGGACATCGGTGTAATTTATAAAGGTTATCACTCGGATGCTGCCAGAACACATGGCATAGGAGAAATATCGAAAGAGGCAGCGAATCTGATACTGCGTACCAGGGAGTGCTTTTTTGCCGGGATGCGTTATGCATCTGCGGGCTGTTATCTGCATCAGATTTCTGCATCCATTCACAATTGTGCAGATAAATACAGATACGGCGTAGTACGGGATCTGGTAGGGCATGGAATTGGTTCGCATCTTCATGAGGATCCGGAAGTGCCGAATTTCCGTAAGTTTCATAAGGGCATCAGACTCCGGCCGGGAATGACGCTTGCAGTGGAACCAATGATTAATGAAGGAACCGGAAGCGTAGAGTGGCTGGATAATGACTGGACTGTTGTTACAAGGGACCATAAACTTTCCGCGCATTATGAGAACACGATTTTGATCACGAAAGGGAGACCGGAGATTTTATCTGTTACAGAGGATGAGATTGCAGAAGGAATCTGGGCGCCAGGAGGATCAGAATGAAAATAGAGTTTGCAAAATCTTTATCCGGACATGATAAAAATCATATTTATCTGATATGGAAGAAAGAGGGAACGGCCGCATATCTGGTAAACGGAAAGACACATACCATTGACCGTCCCAAGAAAAAGAACGAAAAACATTATCAGATTGTGAAGAATCTTCCGGAGCATATTTTAAAGCAGCTGGAGGAAAACGAATTATTGACCGATGAGATCATTTGTCGGGCAGTCAGGACATATGAACGTTCAATCAATAAGTAGTAGGAGGCAGGAAAATGTCAAAAGCAGATGTTATTGAAGTAGAAGGAAAAGTAGTAGAGAAACTTCCGAATGCGATGTTTCAGGTGGAGCTGGAAAACGGCCATAAGATTTTAGCTCATATCAGCGGTAAGCTGCGGATGAATTTTATTCGGATTTTACCCGGAGATAAAGTTACAATTGAAATGTCGCCGTATGATTTGTCAAAGGGAAGAATTATCTGGAGAGATAAATAAACAGTTGACTCTTTATAAATAATGTGGTACAATACAATACGTACGTTTTGGGAATTTGCGGATATTGACTGAATATCTGCAGCAGAGAGTACTTGTAGAATAGAGTATCCGAAGGGCATAACATATGCCGCACTTCGTGGGCAGGAGAAAGGAGCACCCGAAGGGCATAACATATGCCACACTTCGTGGGCAGGAGAAAGGAGGATTTTCTGTGAAGGTAAGATCATCAGTTAAGCCTATGTGTGAAAAATGCAAGGTAATTAAAAGAAAAGGAAGCATTCGTATTATTTGTGAAAATCCAAAACACAAACAAAGACAGGGTTAACAGAAACCCGACAGTAAATTATGTGCGGCTGCAGCGAAGCATTCCGGCGGAGTGATAATCGCTGTTCATAATATGCAGTACGTGAGTACTGCTTTTGTCTGTATCTGGATTTATCATACCGAAGTCCTGACAGACGTCTTTTGATTTTAAGTTATGGAGCACCCGAAAGGCATAACATATGCCGTATTTCGTGGGCAGAAGAATGGAGAGGCAGTAAGTGTATGCACAACATTTCAGGCCGGGGAACCGGAGCTGCATATGTGAACTGCTGTAAGAAGTGTGCCTGGGAGAGAAACGGCCTGGGCAGGTAAATAATTTTTATGGAGGTGCAACGACGAATGGCTCGTATCGCAGGTGTAGATTTGCCAAGAGAAAAGCGCGTGGAGATCGGTTTAACTTACATTTACGGAATCGGAAGAGCAAGCTCTAACCGTATTCTTGCAGAAGCAAAAGTAAATCCGGATACACGCTGCCGTGATTTGACAGATGAAGAAGTAAAGAAAATCAGTGAAGTGATTGATGCTACCCAGATGGTAGAAGGTGATTTGAGAAGAGAGATCGCCATGAACATTAAGCGGCTTCAGGAAATCGGATGCTATCGCGGAATCCGTCATAGAAAAGGACTTCCGGTTCGCGGTCAGAATACAAAGAATAATGCAAGAACCAGAAAAGGTCCGAAGAGAACTGTAGCAAACAAGAAGAAATAATACCAAAACACAGTAATATAACAAATTAAATTCAAGAAATTATCATAAAAGAAAGTAGGTTAGTTTTTATGGCTAAAGTTACAAAAAAAGTGACAAAAAAGCGTGTTAAGAAAAACGTTGA
>CAOKHR010000166.1 GCA_948468325.1 uncultured Lachnospiraceae bacterium
AAAGGGATCCACATATGCCGTATCCGGATCCGGAAGAAATACCATGTCGCTTTTTTAAATCGGCGCATACCCGTAATTTGACCCGTCAAACCCGATTCCCTGCGTAAAAATCCCCTCTCCAAACCGTTCCAGCGGTATGGTAATATGCCTCCATCTTCCGTCAATATCCGTCATTTTAAAATCAATCATACGGATCTGCTTTTCCTCGCATAGCTTCTTAATCTCTTCTACATTCATATCGTTGCCCCTTTCCAATCATAGTGCGGATACTCCCCTTCCGCTATAGGTAATGCTATTGTAACATACTTTTCCTGGAATTTTTATAAAATCCGATAATTTGTGGAAATATTTTTTGCCTAAGGGCGTCCCAGGATGACACACTCCTGCGGAGTGGTCTCATAATGTATACCCAAGGGCATCCCAGGATGACACACTCCTGCGGAGTGGTCTCATAATGTATAAAAATACATCCTGAATATAAAATAATATTCGGGATGCATCTGTTTTTGGCTGTTTTATTACTCTGTCCTGCAGCGATATATTTTTTATTTATCCTATGGGTTCTGCGCCATACTGTTTTCTGTTTCAAAATAATATGTTTCTGCTTCCTCTTTGCTAAGAGAATAGGATTCTCGTAATTTCTGCAGTATTTCTTCTCTGGAATCCCCCTGGCCGCTGCATTTTAAAATAAATGCAACAATTCGAATTCCCTCGACTTTACCTTCTTTTCTTCCTTTTTTATAAGCATATTCTCTTTCATTTCTCAAATGCTTCTCTTCATCATATTCAAATATACTCATCTCTATCGCCTCCGCACGGTTTTTTAACAGAAAATCTGCAAGAATTCCATTTCGAATACATTCATCTACTGCTGCTTCTACAGCTTCTGCAAATGGCATCTTCTCTGCATTTTCTCTGACTTTGCTAACATACTGCGCATACTCTTTTAATGTCTGACATGCATTTAAAAGTTCCGGATTCTGACCATAGTTAATATTATACATAGTTACCACAAGTTCTAGTTCCAATGTTTCCAGTTTCTTTTCAAATGCATCGGAAAGTTTTAATGTCTTTTGCTCTGGCTGTTCTTCCATTCCGTTATAAAAAATTACAAACTTTGGCGTTGGAATTTTAACCAAAGCAGAACCGTATAAATCTTCATTTCGTATAATACCCTGCAATACCTTTGTAACATAGATTAAATGTCTAAGCGGCATATTCGGATTCACTGTTGACTGATGCTCATACAACATTAACTCAAAATTCATCACAAAGGAAATATCATTTTTGTAATTCATATAAACTGCATTTTCCAATGTCGCAATTTCAAGCCCATTTATATCAGTATATGCCGTTTTATTCACTGCATTGTAAAGGCTTAACAAATTCTCCTTCTCCCGAAACAGCATCCGAAACACCGTATCCTTATACGAACGCTGTGGACGCACTTCTGCCTTCTCTTTTTTCATTTGTCCTCCTTTTGCAGGAGTCCGTTTCAGAATCTCCTGCTTTTTTGTTTTGATTGTTGGAATAAAAGCATGAAATTTTCTGAATTATAATAGAAAAAATAGATGATTTGAATAGTCTCATAATATATGCTTTTCTCAAGCTTAACATAAATAAATCAGTATTACAACCGCAAAAAACCGGATTTGTGATATTTTCAGCACTTTCCACAAAAGCAATGCATGCCGAATAACCTGATCCTATCCGGCATGCATTGTTTTGTACTGTTTTATTATTTCTTCGTTTTTACTGTCCTTGCTTTCGACCATTTTGAATAGCAGTTTGTGTTATTTATAATTTTGTAAGTTCTGATTCTGACAAAATACTTTTTCTTTGCCTTTAATTTTTTAACCGTCAGCTTTGTTGCTGACGCTTTCTTTACCGTCTTGATTTTTGTTCCTTTTTTCTTAAATTTCTTATTGGGGGAATACTGAATCTGATAACCTGTGATGTCTTTTTGCTTCTTCCACTTTACAAGGAACGCTTTCGGCTTTGCCTTAATCTTACCTTTAATTGAAGTTCCTTTTAACTCTTCCGTTTTATCTGTATCTGCGTTTTCTGCGCCTTTCTGTTCCTCTAAGGTTAACTGCATATCTGTTTTAATTTGATCAATTACTGCTTTTGCGGCGACAAGCGCGCTGTTTACATCTTCTTCATTTTCTGCCGCATCAATCGCTGTTTTTCCGGCTTCGATTGCCGCTTCCAACTCCTCTATCTGCTCATCTCTGTAATCAGATTCATTTTTATACTCATCCAACTCCTGCTTGCTTTTTTCCTTTGCACGGATAAGCGCGTCTGCAGCCGCCTGATTTTCTTCCTCTGTCAAATCTGCATCTGTTTTTATCCGGTCAATCATCGTTTTTGCGTCTGCATGTGCAAGTTTGGCTCCTATTTCATCTGCAGCCGCATCAATAGCCGCCTGTCCCATAGTAATTGCTGCAGCTAAATCCTCTTTCTGTGCCTCTCTGTAGTTTGACGCATCTTTATAAGTTTCCAGATCCTCTTTTAATCCTTTCTTAATATCCTCTAATCTTTTTCCAGGATCTTCTCCTCCTGCTCCGCTCGTTCCGTCATCTGTCACAGACCAGAGATCTGACGACAAACTGATGTGCATAACTGGTACGCATACATTATCAGTGCTATTCACATCGGCAATCCATCTGGGCCAATTTGCTCCGCTGCTGACGTAACTAATTTTGATTCTGTTGACGCCCGGCGAGCGAAGCCACCATGTTCCTTCATCTTCATAAATGTTGTTGTAACTGGATCTGCCTGCTCCCCTTGCATAAGCATAATCACTAACTTTCACTACTCTGCTTGCCGAAAGGACTGCTAGATCTCCACAAAATCCATACGCAGTGTTTGCCGCTTCATCATTGGAAAGTATAAATATTTTATCTAACGTATTATTTGCACTTATAATGTTTCCGTTTTCATCTTTACTCACAACTGTCTGTGCTACAATTGCCTTCTGCTCATCTATGTTGAATGCCGTCCCGCAAAAGCTGTTGTTCAGCCAGCTCCTGAGAGTAGAAGTTTTCCACAAAACAGATACCGGTGTGTCATGATAGCATTTACAATCCAGTCCTTTGTCTGCCATAACAAACATTGTACTCCCATTTACTTTAAGCACGCGCCATTTAAGCCTTTCCCATTTAAAATAACGGTAAGTACCGCTTCCAAAATTATCTGCATTATTTGTATTATTTTTAGAGATTCTGCGGTATTTCGTCCCATTCACCCATGCATCCCCATTTGCGTCGTAGGAAGCTTCTGTAATTTCTGCAGTCAAAGCGCTTCCTGTTACTTCACTCTGCGGATAACTTCCGAAATACACATAACTCCATTTTGTAGTATCTGTACCGTCATTCTGCTTTGTACAACTGTGCACCGGATTCGCCGGCAATGCACCTTCTCTTGCCGCGCCTGTCACTTCTGCCCTTACAGGCTCTCCCTGCGTAATTAAGATCGTTGCTGCTGTAACTAATATGGCTGCAGCAAATATTGCTTTAAACACTCTTTTGGCTTTTATCATTTTTTCTCTCCTGTCTGCTATTTTTATTATACAAAAAAACACGCTCTAACGACACAGAATGTCTTTTAACCTCCGATATTTCGGACATAATAGCTTCATCTGCATATTTCCGCCAGCTTTGGAAAAGCAGGCTATGCAGTTTACTGCACTTTAAAAATTCTGCCCATATCCCGTCACTTACAAATTTCTTCCAGCCGAAAGGCAATTGCTTTCCTAAGCTCCTCCAGACCTGTTTCAATCTGGAATCCTATTTTGCCGCCGCTGAACATTATTGTTTCAAACTCCTTCGCACTGCTGTCAATCACCGTAACAAAATTCTTCTTCATTCCAACCGGTGAACACCCTCCGTGTACATACCCCGTCAATGGAAGCAAGTCTTTCGATTTAATCATCGCAATATTTTTTTCGCCGACTGCCGCCGCCGCCTTTTTTAAATCCAGCTCTTTATTGACCGGCACTAAAAACACATAATTTTTATCAGACTTTCCGACTGTAACCAGTGTTTTAAACACCATATCCGGATTCTCATCCAGAGCACAGGCGACATCCATTCCGCCGACTGCACCGGACTGTACATAATTATGTGTGGTAAACCGAATCTTTTTCTGCTCTAACAGCCGGATTGCATTTGTCTTTTCTTCTGCTTTTTTCAATAAAAACACCTCTTAAACTCTTAATTTTTATAACGACATTTTGTCTTCCCGATACTTTTTTACCAGCACGGAAAGCTTCTCATTTTCTTCTTTTTCAAGCTTTGGATCATCCTTTAGAATCTCCTTTACATCCTCTGCAGCCAGTTTCAATATATCTGCATCCTGATAAATATCCGCAATGGAAAATGCCAGGTCCCCGCTCTGCCGGATACCGAAAAAATCCCCCGGCCCGCGCAGCCTTAAATCCTCTCCCGCAATGAAAAACCCGTCATTGGAATGGTTTAAAATGTCAAGACGCCGCTTTGACTCCTTACTCTGGGCATTGTCTACCATAATGCAGTAAGACTGCGCTTCTCCTCTTCCTACTCTTCCGCGGAGCTGGTGCAGCTGTGCCAGACCGAAACGTTCTGCATTTTCAATCATCATTACGGTAGCATTCGGCACATTGACGCCTACCTCTACTACCGTAGTAGACACCAGAAGATCTGTTTCGTTTTTTGCAAAAGCCTCCATCACCCTGTTCTTTTCCGCAGGCTTCATTTTGCCGTTTAAACATCCGATGCGCACCGTGCCCCGATAATATTCTTCCAGCTTTTTTGCATAATCTGCTACATTTTCTGCGTCCAGCGCTTCACTTTCCTCAACAAGCGGGCAGATTACATATGCCTGATGCCCTTTTGCAATCTCTTTGCGGATAAATTCATAGGCCGTATTCCGGTAAGAAATCCCAACTACGCAGTTTTTATTCGGCAGACGTTTCGCCGGAACTTCATCAATAACCGAAATATCCATATCCCCGTAAATAATAATGGCAAGCGTCCTTGGAATCGGCGTTGCACTCATCACAAGAATATGCGGGAACGCGCCTTTTTCCGCCAGTGTTTCTCTCTGCCGGACGCCGAATCTGTGCTGCTCGTCTGTAATAACCAGGCCAAGATTGCTAAAAAAAGCCTTTTCCTGAATCAGCGCCTGCGTCCCGATAATCATGGCATCCGGATACAATTGCATATCCTCATACGCCCGCCGCTTCTCTTTTGCCGTCAAAGAACCGGTAAGAAGAATTACTTTCCGCTCAAGCTCATATTCCCTGCACATATCTGTAAATGTTTCATAATGCTGCCTTGCCAGAACTTCCGTAGGCGCCATCAGTGCAGACTGATAACCATTTTCTCCCATCAGCGCCATACTAAGAAACGCAACAATTGTTTTTCCGGATCCTACATCCCCCTGCACCAGCCGCTGCATGGCATGTCCCTGTTTCATATCTGTTATAATTTCATCCAGACACTTTTTCTGTGCCTTTGTCAAATCATAAGGCAGATGCGAAAGAATATACGGTACTACCGTTTCATTTTTAATTGGAAAGTCATTACAGACAGTGCTTTTTTTCTCTTTCTGCAGTTGTATATTTAAAATAAAAAGAAAAAACTCATCAAAAGCCAGCCGTTTTCTGGCAGTAATCAGATGTTCCATATTATCCGGAAAATGGATCTGGCGAATGGCAAAATTGTACTCACAAAGCCCTTCTTTTTTCCGTATGGATTCCGGCAGATAGTCATATGTCAGAGAAAGA
>CAOKHR010000167.1 GCA_948468325.1 uncultured Lachnospiraceae bacterium
GTACAGCATGGGAAAATGCTTGACTATTTGCTGCGTGACTTTGCGATTGCCCTATAACAGTTTAGAAAATGTAAAATAATAGTTTACAAAATATAGATTCTATGCTAGTATGTAAAAGTATGAATTTAGCCCATATTCGGTAGACGGACACTCCGACCCTCTGCTGAGTATCATATCAGTCGGGCGATTAAAAAACAGGAGGATTTATATGATTGCAAAGGAAAAGAAACAGGCTATTATTGCAGAATATGGCAGAACACCTGGAGACACAGGTTCACCGGAGGTTCAGATTGCTATTCTGACCGCGAGAATTCAGGAGCTGACGGAGCATTTAAAAGCAAATCCGAAGGATCATCATTCCAGAAGAGGACTTTTGAAGATGGTAGGTCAGAGACGTGGTTTACTGGCGTATTTGAAGAAGACAGATATTGAAAGGTATCGTTCTTTGATTGAACGTTTAGGAATCAGAAAGTAATACATCATAAGAAATAGAGCGGAGTTTCTCCCGCTCTATTTTTGATGTATCAGGCTGTAAAAAAAGAGATTTTTTTGCAAAAGAGGCAGAAGGTGACTGCCGAGACCACTGATATGTGCATCTGGCAGACGAATGAGATGTATGTATCAGTAGTTTCGGGGGCTTCTGCCGCAGAAATTAAATTTGGCAGACAAATAAAAAGGAGAAAAAGTATGTACAAAAGTTTTTCAATGGAATTGGCCGGAAGAACATTGACTGTTGATGTAGACAGAGTCGGAAAGCAGGCAAACGGCTGCGCATTTATGCATTATGGAGAGACTACCGTATTATCTACGGCAACGGCATCTGACAAGCCGAGAGACGGGATAGATTTTTTCCCGCTGAGTGTGGAATTTGAAGAAAAAATGTATTCCGTAGGAAAAATCCCGGGAGGATTTAATAAGAGAGAAGGAAAAGCATCTGAAAACGCAGTTTTAACGGCACGTGTGATTGACCGTCCGATGCGTCCTTTGTTCCCGAAAGATTACCGCAATGATGTTACATTAAACAATATGGTTATGAGCGTAGATTCAGAGTGCCGTCCGGAATTAGTCGCGATGCTTGGATCTGCAATTTCTACCTGCATCTCGGACATCCCTTTCGACGGACCGTGCGCGATGACACAGGTAGGTATGGAAAACGGAGAATTTATTATCAATCCGTCCCAGGCACAGTGGGACAACGGAGATTTGATGCTGACCGTGGCTTCCACTTCCGAAAAAGTAATTATGATTGAAGCCGGAGCAAATGAGATTCCGGAAGATAAGATGATAGAGGCAATTTATATGGCACATGATGTGAATCAGACAATTATTGCATTTATCAATCAGATTGTTGCAGAAGCGGGCAAGCCCAAACACACGTACACAAGCTGTGCGATACCGGATGAAATGTTTGAAGAAATCAAAAAGATTGTACCGCCGCAGGAGATGGAAGAAGCAGTCTTTACCGACCAGAAACAGGTAAGAGAAGAAAATATCCAAAAAATTACGGAAAAATTAGAAGAAGCATTTGCACAGCAGGAGGAGTGGCTGGAAGTCTTAGACGAAGCTATTTACCAGTATCAGAAAAAGACAGTCCGCAAGATGATTCTGAAAGATCATAAACGTCCGGACGGCCGTGCGATTCATGAGATTCGTCCGTTGGCGGCAGAAGTGGATTTGATTCCGAGAGTGCATGGTTCTGCGATGTTTACAAGAGGACAGACGCAGATTTGCGATGTTGTGACACTGGCTCCTCTTTCCGAAATTCAGCGGGTAGACGGAATTGATGAAAATATTACAGAAAAACGCTATATGCATCATTATAATTTCCCATCCTACTCGGTAGGAGAGACAAAACCTTCCAGAGGACCGGGACGAAGAGAAATCGGACATGGGGCGCTGGCAGAACGTGCATTGATTCCGATGCTTCCGTCTGTAGAAGAGTTCCCATATGCCATTCGTGCAGTATCCGAGACATTTGAGTCGAACGGCTCGACTTCTATGGCATCTACCTGTGCTTCCTGTATGGCGCTTATGGCAGCAGGCGTGCCGATTAAAAAAATGGTTGCCGGTATTTCCTGCGGCCTTGTAACAGGTGATACAGATGATGACTATCTGGTGCTGACAGATATTCAGGGACTGGAAGATTTCTTCGGAGATATGGATTTTAAAGTAACGGGAACGAAAGACGGTATTACGGCAATCCAGATGGATATTAAGATTCACGGACTGACAAGGCCTATTGTAGAAGAGGCAATTGCAAGAACACGTGAAGCCAGATTTTTCATTATGGATGAATGCATGTCAAAAGCGATTGACAAGCCGAGAGCGGAAATCAGCAAATATGCGCCCAAAATTATTCAGATTCAGATCGATCCGGCTAAAATCGGCGATGTAGTGGGACAGAGAGGAAAGACCATCAATGAGATCATCGAGCGAACCGGAGTAAAAATTGACATTACAGATGACGGTGCAGTGTCCGTATGCGGTACAGATAAAAATGCCATGGACCAGGCAGTAGAAATGATACAGATTATTACGACAGATTTCGAAGAGGGCCAGGTATTCAAAGGAAAGATTATCAGTATCAAAGAGTTTGGCGCATTTGTAGAGTTTGCTCCTGGAAAAGAAGGAATGGTTCATATATCTAAAATTTCAAAAGAGAGAATTAACCGTGTCGAGGATGTTCTGACACTTGGAGATAAGGTGACAGTTGTGTGTCTGGGCAAGGATAAGATGGGACGGATGAGTTTTTCGATTAAGGATGTTCCGAGATATATCAATCAGTAAAAGAAGCGGGCGGCAGTATGTGTAAAAAGCGCATACTGCCGTTTTGGAACTCATGTGATTTTGACGCATAAAATAAAAGAAAAGGCATTTTATGGTATGGATCAGGTTCGCAGAAAATTGAGAGCAGATGATGCACATAAAAGAGGGATTACCGGACGTGGAGTGACAGTTGCCGTTATGGATACAGGGATTATTCTGCATCCGGATTTTGATCATCGTATTTTAGATTTTACGGATTTTACTCAGGGGAGGACAAAGGCGTACGATGATAACGGACATGGATGTCATGTAGCAGGAATTATTGCAGGAAGCGGAAAGATAAGCAGGGGGACTTATATGGGCATGGCGCCGGAATGCAGCCTTTTCGTAATGAAAGTTTTAGACAGAAAAGGGAACGGAAATACAGCGCAGGTGCTTCGGGCAATTGATTTTGTTATTGAAAACAGGGAAAAATATAATATTCGTATATTAAATATATCGGTCGGCATGCTTCCGTCAGCAGATGAAGCCGAGAAAAAAAACCTGATGGATGCAGTAAAAAAAGCCTGGAATCATGGCATTGTGGTGGTGGCTGCCGCAGGAAATAACGGACCGGATAAAAACAGTGTGACGATTCCCGGTCAGTGTAAAAGCATTATTACCGTAGGAAGCATTGACGATTATGTAAAGAGTAAAAGAGGATTAAAAAACGGCTACAGCGGAAGAGGCCCTACAGAAAGCTGTGTGGTGAAGCCGGAGATACTGGCGCCCGGAACAGCAATTAAAAGCTGTTCAGCCAGAGGAGGCTATGAGATAAAAAGCGGAACTTCCATGTCTGCGCCGATTATTTCGGGAGCGATTGCACTGCTTTTACAAAAATATCCCAATATGACGCCTGCGCAGGTGAAGCTTCGCCTGTATGAGAGGGCCGTTGTCCTGGGGGAAGCAGGAGAACAGAAATATTGGGGAGTTGTTTATTTGAACCGTCTGTTATAGAATATAGTAACAAAGGAGGAAACGGCATATGAAACGTCAGATGAAGAAAATTTTCAGTATCATGTTTAACCGGGTATTTATGGTAGCTGTTGCAATTTTGCTTCAGTTTTTATGGCTTTTTCTGACACTGTATGTGTTCAGTGTCCGTTATTCATTTGTTGATATGGCTACACGCATACTGGCGCTTATTTTAGTTTTTGTAGTAACCAACAAATGGATTAATCCTTATTATAAGCTGGCGTGGACATTTATTATTCTTATTTTCCCGCTTCTTGGAAGCGTGTTATATGCGGTATTCGGAAAATCCCAGCTGACAAAGAAAACACAGGAGCGGATGGATGCCGTGCATAAAGAAGTTTCCGCCTATTTAAAAGTAGATCAGGAGGCGATTGCGGCGCTGGAAGAGGAAAATACGGAAGCGGCACAGCAGTCAAAATATATCCGTGACTGGGCACAGTTTCCTCTGTACCGCAATTCAAAGACAAAATATTATTCCTGCGGCGAAGATATGTTTGCAGATATGATAAAGGAAATGGAGAAAGCAGAAAAGTTCATTTTTATGGAATATTTTATTATAGATGACGGTGTGATGCTTTCAAAGATTCTCGACATACTGGAGAGGAAAGTAAAAGAAGGGGTGACTGTGCGTCTGATTTATGATGATGTCGGCTCCATTCGTACACTGCCGAAAGATTTTCTTAAAAACCTAAGGAGGATTGGAGTGGAATATGCGTCTTTTAATCCATTCCGGCCGATTTTATCGGTTATTTTAAATAACCGCGATCATCGAAAAATTCTGGTTGTAGACGGACAGGTGGGATTTACAGGCGGAATCAATATTGCGGATGAGTATATCAATCAAAAGGAACGGTTTGGTTACTGGAAAGATGCCGGTATTTTAGTAAAAGGCGAGGCAGTCTGGAGCTTTAGCATGATGTTTCTTGAAATGTGGAATTATATCAGGCAGACTTCGGAAGACTATCTGGAGTATTTTCCTCCCATTTATCACAGAGAGGGGAATGAAAAAGACGGTTTTGTGCAGCCTTACAGCGATACCCCTTTAGACCATGAGAATGTAGGGGAAAATATTTATCTGAATATGATAGGTCATGCAAAAAAATATATTTATATTTATACGCCGTATCTGATTGTAGATAATGAAATGATTGTCGCACTGCAGAATGCCGCAAAATGCGGTGTAGATGTCAGGATTGTGACGCCGGAAAAGCCGGATAAGAAGTTTGTTTTTTTACTGACACAGTCCTATTATGAGCAGATGATCCAAAACGGAGTAAAGATTTATCAGTATAAGCCGGGATTTATCCATGCAAAATGCTTTGTCTGTGACGATGCATTTGCCACTGTCGGCACAGTGAATCTGGATTACAGAAGTCTTTACCTGCATTTTGAATGCGGGGTTTTTATGTATCGTTCCCAGGCAGTTATGCAGGTAAAGGAAGATGCGCTTGATACCATTCAAAAATCAAGAGAGATAACGCTTGATTTTTGTAAAAACAGAAGCGTTTTTGTAAGGCTTCTGCAGTCGGTACTGCGTCTGTTTGCACCGCTTCTGTAGATTTTGAAACAGATATATGCTATGAGAAATACCGGAATAATATTTCTTTTATATAATCGGAAAATCCGGCTTTTGAAATATCTTCTGCAGCAATGATGTCCACAGAGCCGATTTTTTCTGCTCCGAGCTGATAGGTGGCTTCCCCGATTTTTTCTCCTTTCTTCACAGGCGCCGCCGCATTTTCCGGAAGGGAGATTTCTTTTTTGATGGCAGAAAAATCGGAGCCGTCTGTGGAGAGGTACTGAAATGTATTTTTAAATTCCAGTTTCAGCGTATCTGACGTACCTTTTTTTACAGGCAGAGGCGCAAGTGTTTCCGGATGTTCGTCCGTATAAATTCTGCACTTGGAAAACCCGAAATTTAAAAGTGTTTTGG
>CAOKHR010000168.1 GCA_948468325.1 uncultured Lachnospiraceae bacterium
CGGAGAATAAGAAAGAAAATGCAGTGATTGATTATATTGATCTGGAATCTCTGGTTGTAAATGAGAATGATGCAACGTGGACGATTCCGACGGACGCAGGCGGTGTTGTCCAGATGAATCAGTTCAGGGCGAACCTAGGACAGCCGATTTATATTCAGGGGATGTTTTTTGGATGTGAATTTCCGGCTACAGATACGGAGATTGTAAGCGGCACCGGATATATGAGATATTATACCGGAAAATCGTTTGACCGGCTGGAGCAGGATAACCAATTGACGCAAGACGGCAAGTACGTGACATGGCAGACGGTGGCCGGAGCTGCAAGAAGTACGGAAAATGCAGTGATTCAGGCAGACTTTTTTGATTATATCAAGTCGATTGCTACACCGTCTGAGTTCCGCATTCAGTACAATTCCTGGTTTGATAATATGATGCTGATCAGTGACGAAATAATATTGGATTCTTTCGTTGAAATGGATCGTGAATTGAATAAGGCAGAGGTTCGTCCGCTGGATTCATACGTGGTAGATGACGGATGGGTGAACTACAATCATACAGGCATAGTGGATGCAGCGCGTGCGGGAACGACATTAAATGAGAGTGGTTTTTGGGAGTTTAACAGTAAGTTTCCGCAGGGTCTGACTCCTTCCAGCGAGCTGGTTCATAACTTTGGGAGCAATTTCGGTGTCTGGGTAGGCCCCAGAGGAGGGTATAATTTTTATGGTTCTCTGGCGAATATTTTAACGGAGAGTGGAAAAGGAAGCAAAGCGGGCGGTTCCATTGACGTTGCAGATCGTGTTTATGTAGAGAATTTTACGGAAATGGCAGTAAATTGGATGGAGGAATATGGCGTAAATTACTGGAAATGGGATGGTTTTGCAGATAATGCGCAGTATGACCACTTTCCTGCAGCCGATGGTGTGCCGGGATATGCGAACCGCCATATGACAGGCGGTTATGATCATATGTATCACGTGACGGATCTCTGGGAAGCATGGATAGATCTGATGGAAACGGTACGTCAGGCGGAAAAGGATTACAATATTAAAAATCTCTGGATCTCTCTGACATGCTATGTCAATCCAAGTCCATGGTACTTACAGTGGGCGAATTCTGTATGGATTCAATGCACGGCGGATCAGGCGGATGCAGGCCCGAGTACCAGCAAGATGGACAGACAGATGACTTACCGTGATGCATGCTACTATGATTTTCTGAAAAATCATGAGTTCCAGTTCCCGCTTTCCAATCTCTATAACCATGATCCGGTATATGGGGTAGAAGGAACCGGTATGGATATTAATACCGCAACAGATGAGCAGTTTAAGAATTATCTGTATATGCTGGCAACCCGCGGTTCGGCGTTCTGGGAACTGTATTTTTCTGACAGCATTATGACGGATGAAAAGTATGAGATTACGGGCGAGTTTCTGGAATGGGCGGAAGAAAACTACCATATGCTGAAAAATTCCAAGATGTTTGGAGCATCGCCGAATACAGGAACTGTTTTGGGAGGTTCCGGAGGCGGAACACAGAATGCATACGGCTATGCCTGCTTTGACGGAACAGACGGCATTATTTCTTTCCGTAACTCTGCAAATACAGCAAAAGATATTACAGTCACTTTTGACCGGACAATCGGCGTTCCGGAAGATGCGGGAACTTTAAAATATCATATGGAACATTCTCATAACCTTACAAGCGGCACACCGACTGTCGGAGAATTGACATACGGAGATGAAATTACATATACGCTGCAGCCGGATGAAGTGCGGATTCTGCGTGTTTCCAAAGAAGGAGACACTACAGCTCCGGAAATCATTAGAGCATACAGCGACGGCGCAAATGAAATTACTCTGAAATTTAACGAAAAAGTAACGGGAAGTACTTTTAAAGTAAACGGAACAGAAGTTTCCTCGGCAAAAGCAAGTGCAGACGGGCTTACATTCCGTCTGACGGTGGAAGAAGGAACTTTGGAAGATAAGAGTACGGTAACAGTAACGGCGGAGGATGTATCGGATCTGGCAGGAAATCCGCTGCAGGAGAAATCCGTATCATTCATATATCGTAGGAATAATATGCTTCTGAAGCAATCCGGTTTGATTGCAGGTGAGTCAACGGTTGCAGCGGCAGAAGATTCTCTGATTGGAAATAACGGATTTTCTGTATCCGCAGAAGTTTATACCGAATCTGTCGGAGCAGTTTTATCGCAGGGAAATGAATATGCAATCGGTATTCTTGAAGACGGTAAGGCATACTTCATTTTAAACGGTGTATCTGCTGTATCAAAAACATCTGTGAATGATGGTGAGAAGCATACGATTACCGGAGTGAAAGAGAACAACGGTATGCTGAAAATTTATATCGACGGACAGCTGGAGGGCGCCGGATATAAAGAAGAGAACAGATATTATGAAGTGAAAGCGGCCGATGTCGTAGTCGGAAATGATGATTTCTACGGTATAGTCAATGCAAAAACTACAGATACGGCAAAGGGTTATGATATAGTGGAGGAGGAGTCCGGAAGCAATCCGGAGGTTCCAACCGGAGAAACAAACTGGGCATCCGGCAAAACAGTTACGGCAAAATGGACGTCTGACAATACAAATGCAGCAAAGGGTGGCGACTGTCCGATGAGCCGGACGGTAGACGGTACGAAAAACAGCAGCACTCATTATGGTGAGTTTGGAGCAGATAACAGAAGTGAATCTTCCTATATGGAAGTAGATCTTGGAGATGTGAGAAATATATCAAAGATTAATCTGTACCGTTATTGGAGTGATGGCAGAACGTATAACGGAACTGTGATTACAGTGTCTGAAACGCAGGATTTTGCGGAAAAGGAGATTGTTTATAATTCGGATAAAACAAATTTCCATGGACTGGGTGCAGGCAGTGATGATACGTATGCAGAATCAGCAGACGGGAAAACAATTGAGCTTGCAGAACCGGTAAGTGCGAGGTATGTGCGTGTTTATATGTATGGTAGTAACAAAGGTACGACAAATCATGTGGTGGAGTTAGAAGTGATTGGAACACAGCCGATACCGGATGCAGATTATACCGCTGTGGATGAAGCAATTAAAATAGCAGAGTCATTGAAAGCGGAAGACTATAAAGCTTTTACAGCAGTTACAGACGCTGTTGCGGCAGTTGACAGAAGCAAAGATGCGACAGAGCAGGCGGCAGTCAATGAAATGGCAGCAAATATTTACAAGGCAATTACAAATCTGGAAAGAACAGCAGATAAGATATTGTCAGATGCATTAGAAAATGCAGAATCCAAGAATTTGTACGGTTATACGGCAGAAACGGCCAGAGCATTTCAGAATATTTTATTTGAAGCAAAGAAAATAAAGGAAGATGCATCAGTCAGCGATGCTGCTAAAATTGAGGCTGCCCGGAATATCAGGGCGGCAATAGATACATTGAAGAAACTTTCACCGGAGGATCTTGCCGCACAGGAGGCTGCAAAGAAAAATTTGGCCGGCGTTATAAAACAGGCGGAAGCCTATACAGATGCTTCAAAGTATACAAGTGACAGCTGGCAGGCATTTGGAAAAGCGTTAGAGGCTGCAAAGAGTATCTGGAGCGGTATAAGCACAAAGGCAGAGTATGAGGAGGCATTAAAAGCGCTGAACGAAGCAATATCAAAACTGACACCGGCTTCAGATAATCCGATTGTAACTCCGCCGGAGGAAGCAAAAATTCAGGAAAACGGAATTTATGAAAACGGCAATTATAAATACAAAGTGACCAGCCTTTCAAAGAAGACAGTTGAAGTGGCCGGTACCACAAATCCGAAACTGAAAAAGGTTAAGATTGGTAATACGGTAAAACTTGGAGAGGAAAATTTTAGGATTACATCCATTCAGGCATCTGCATTTAAAAATAATAAGAACATCACAAGCGTTTCTATTGGCAAAAATGTAGCTAAGATTGGAGACAGTGCATTTGAAAAATGCAGTAAACTGACAAAAGTTACCGTAAATGGCAATTCACTTACTCAAATCGGCAAGAAAGCATTTATGAACTGCAAAAAATTGAAAAATGTTACGGTGAAGAGTAAGAAAGTAAAGAAAATCGGTAAGAATGCATTTAAAGGTATTCCTAAAAAGGCAAAAGTAAAAATTCCTAAAAAGAAAAAGTAAAAATGCTTTAGCGGCAATAACTGTATGAAAAAGAAAGGAAGTTTCAGGATGTATTTTGAAACTTCCTTTTTTCAGTGTGTCTGGTATATATCAAACAGCAATTGCATAGAACGGTATACTGTGTTACCCTTAGACAGAATATATAGAAAGAAAACCGGTGATTTATATTATGAAGAATTCAAATTGTCTGGGAAATTTCGTCAGATATTCCACACTTAATATTATGGGAATGATTGGAGTGTCCTTTTATATACTTGCAGATACTTATTTTGTGTCCAAAGCGCTTGGTACGAATGGACTGGCTGCGCTGAATCTTGCGCTTCCGCTTTACAATTTTATGGACGGATGCGGGCTGATGGCAGGAATGGGCGGAGGAACAAAATATTCTATTCAAAAAAGCATGAAAGAAGATTCTGCCGCAAACCGTATATTTACCAACGCCGTATTTTTTGTCATAGCCATGTCTGTCATTTTTATGCTTACAGGGATTTTCCTTTCCGGTACAATTTTATCTGTTTTTGGCGCCAGGGGAAAAATCCTTGTAATTTCTGCAACATACCTGCGGACACTTCTTTTGTTCTCGCCCGCATTTTTGATGAATTATATGCTGCTTGCATTTGTGCGCAATGACGGTGCGCCGCAGTTGTCTATGGCAGCGATGATTGCGGGCAGTATTTCCAATGTCGTGCTGGACTGGGTATTTATGTTTCCATGCAAAATGGGAATTTTCGGCGCTGCTCTTGCAACGGGACTGGCTCCCGCAATCAGCATGGCAGTCCTCTCACTGCACTTTTTCAGGCGGAAAAATAACTTTCATCTTAAAAAATGCAGGCCGGAAAGGAAGCTGTTTTCAGGTATTTTTTTCACAGGCATTCCTTCCCTGATTACGGAAGTGTCTTCCGGTATTGTGATAATTGTATTTAATTCAATTATGTTAAACCTGCAGGGCAACGTGGGTGTGGCGGCATATAGTGTAATTGCAAATTTGTCACTTGTCGTCATTGCTGTCTATACCGGGCTTGCACAGGGTGTTCAGCCGCTGATCAGCAGCAATTATGGAGTAAGAAATTATAAAAATATTAAATTGCTTCTGCGATATGCGTTGACGGCGATGCTGTCCGTGTCTGCAATTATTTATGCCGTGGTATTTTTTTATGCACCGGATATTACAGCATTTTTTAACAGCGAACAGAATGAGCTGCTGCAGGGTATTGCTGTGGAAGGAATAAAGCTGTATTTTACGGCATGTCCGTTTGCAGGATTTAATATAATCTTGTCAGTATATTTTACCTCCATTGAATATCCGGCGCCTGCACATATCATTTCTGTTTTGCGGGGATTTGCGGTGATTATCCCGATGGCATTTATGCTGTCTTCTGCTGCGGGAACGGTCGGCGTATGGTGCGCATTCCCCGCTTCAGAATGCCTGGTAACGACGGTCGGCCTGGTATTTTTGTTAATACTGCGCAGAAATTCTAAAATCAGCGGTATCAGCAGGGCGTAACAGAGAAGCGGTAGATCTTTTTTTCGCCTGCG
>CAOKHR010000169.1 GCA_948468325.1 uncultured Lachnospiraceae bacterium
TCCATTTTTTGCTTTTGCCGACTCCCTTATATTCGGATGATTTGACTACAATTTCCCGATTTGGTTTCCGGACTGCAACGGCGTACTGATCTTTGTTTTTCATCATAACGCCTTCCATGACCGCCTGTCCGCCAATACCTGAATATCTCATATTTTTCTCCAATATATCTGTAGAACATGCCACTGACAGCTTCTTTATGACGCATTACAACTCAAAAAAGGTTGAGATTAAAATTAACCTCAACCTTACCATGCACTGCATCTTAGTTCTGAGCTATGCCGTATTTTCTATTGAACCTGTCAATACGTCCGCGTGCCTGAGCAGCTTTCTGCTGGCCTGTATAGAACGGATGGCATTTGGAACAGATTTCAACGTGAATATCTTTTTTAGTTGAACCCGTAACAAATGTATTGCCACAGTTACATGTTACAGTTGCCTGATAGTAATCTGGATGGATTCCCTCTTTCATATCTTTCACCTCACAAAGTTTTATGTGATAAATACAAATTGCTTATTCACATCTTAATAAACAGCTTATTCAGTATATCATACCAAAATTGAATATGCAAGCAATTTCAGAAAAATCTTGTCTTTTTCACCATCTGAATAAATTCTTTGTTATTCCGCGTCCTTGCAAACGCATTTAGTGCGGATTCCACCGCATCTTCTGATTTGGCCCCGTTAAATGCCTTGCGCATTATATCTACGGCCTCCTGTTCTTCGCGGTCCAACAAAAGATCTTCTCTTCTTGTCCCTGATTTTACAATGTCAATTGCAGGAAATACGCGCTTTTCGGAAAGCTTGCGGTCCAAGACAAGTTCCATATTGCCGGTTCCTTTAAATTCTTCAAATACCACGTCGTCCATCTTGCTTCCGGTATCGACCAGCGCTGTTGCCAGTATCGTCAGACTGCCGCCTTCCCGCATATTTCTGGCGGCGCCAAAGAAACGCTTTGGCATATGAAGCGCCGCCGGATCCAAACCGCCGGATAATGTCCTTCCGCTTGGCGGAACCGTTAAATTGTACGCTCTTGCCAGACGTGTAATACTGTCCAAAAGAATCATTACGTCTTTGCGGTGTTCCACCAGCCGCTTTGCACGCTCAATTACCATTTCCGACACACGCTTGTGGTGTTCCGGAAGCTCGTCAAAAGTAGAGTAAATGACTTCTACATTCCTGCCCTCAATCGCTTCTTTAATGTCTGTCACTTCTTCCGGACGTTCGTCAATCAAAAGAATAATCAGGTGCATATCCGGATTGGATTTCGTTACTGCTTTTGCAATCTGTTTTAAAAGAGTTGTCTTTCCTGCTTTTGGCTGGGAAACAATCATTCCCCTCTGCCCTTTTCCGATAGGGGAAACGAGATCTACAATCCGCATAGCCACCGATGCTCCGGGCTGCTCCAAACGAAGCCTTTCATTTGGAAAAACCGGCGTAAGATCTTCAAAATTCTTGCGACGCTGTGCAACGCCCGGATGAAATCCGTTGATTGTATTTACATATAACAATGCACTGAATTTCTCCTGCTGCGTCTTGATTCGTGTATTTCCGCTGATAATATCGCCTGTTTTTAAATTGAATTTACGAATCTGCGAAGGAGACACATAGACATCCCGTTCTCCCGGAAGATAATTCTCACAGCGGATAAATCCATATCCGTCCGGCATAACTTCTAAAATTCCGTTTGCAGTAATTCCGCTGTCCAGCTCATCTCTTGCCGTGTTATTTGCCGTATCCTGTGCCGTACTCTTTCCTTCCGGCTCGTATTTTATTTCTTCCCTGACTTCCGTGACCTCTTTTTCTTCTTTTTGATTACTGGCTTCTTTTTCATCTTCTTGCAGCATCCGCTCTACCAGTTCGCTTTTCTTTAACCCCGATAAATTCTTTAATCCTCTGGCCTTTGCCAGGTCTCTGAGTACTGTTACTGACAGACTTTCATATTTTTCTCTCATTTTCTCAAATCTCCTATTCACCTGCGCGTCCTGCTCATCGTCTGGGATTCCTGTCTGATACGACAAAGAATGGTTTTATACCACTGATTTTTCTATTCTATAGTAACAATTCGGGGCAATATTCAAAGTTTTGCTTCGCAAAAACCGCCCCTCAGCCCTGAATCATGTTCTCACGGAAAGCACAGCCAGTGCGTATTCCTGACCCATGAATAATAATATTATACAATACCTTTCGTAAAATAGGAAGTCCTTTTTCTTGATTTGTTATATTTTTAATGATATGATAATTGATGGTTGTTTTTTACATCCACGTCAACGAATGGCGTATCACCAGGTTTAAAACAGAAAAGGAGTTTTGTCATGGATTACGGAGAAAGAGCATTAATTGCACATAAAGAATGGAACGGAAAATTAGAAACAATTTCAAAATCACCTGTAAAAGACCGCGATGCGCTTTCCATCGCTTACACTCCAGGTGTTGCGGAACCATGCAGAGCCATCGCCAAAAATCCGGCGGAAGCATATACTTATACAATGAAAGCAAACACGGTTGCCGTTGTCTCTGACGGAAGCGCCGTACTTGGTCTCGGCAATATTGGCCCTTATGCCGCAATGCCCGTTATGGAAGGCAAATGCGTGCTTTTCAAAGAATTCGGCAATGTCAACGCCGTACCCATCTGTCTGGACACACAGGATACCGAAGAAATTATACAGACTGTCCGACTGATTGCACCCGCTTTCGGCGGAATCAATCTGGAAGACATTTCTGCTCCGAGATGTTTTGAAATTGAAGAGCGGCTCAATAAAATGCTGGACATTCCTGTTTTTCATGATGACCAGCACGGAACTGCCATTGTCGTTCTTGCCGGCATCATCAATGCCTTAAAAGTAACCGGCAAAAAGAAAGAAGACTGTAAAGTCGTTGTAAACGGCGCGGGTTCTGCCGGCGTGGCAATTACAAAACTGCTGTTAAAATATGGATTTTTACATATAACGATGTGCGACAAAGAAGGAATTATCGGAAAAGATTATCCGAACTTAAACTGGATGCAGCAAAAAATGGCAGAAGTCACCAATCTGGAAAATGCCCGCGGAACTTTAGCCGATGCCTTAAACGGCGCAGATATTTTTATAGGTGTTTCTGCACCGGATATTGTAAGTCCCCAAATGGCCGCTTCCATGAACAAAGACGCCATTCTCTTTGCAATGGCGAATCCCGTACCGGAAATCATGCCTGACGCCGCAAAAGCTGCCGGAGCAAAAGTTGTAGGTACCGGAAGAAGCGATTTTCCAAATCAGGTCAACAATGTCGTTGCTTTTCCCGGCATTTTCAAAGGCGCACTGGAAGGCCGGGCGTCAGAAATTACCGAAGAGATGAAACTTGCCGCTGCCGAAGCAATTGCCGGACTTGTCAGCAGCGAGGAGCTGAATGAAGATTTTATTATGCCGCAGGCTTTTGACCCACGTGTAGCAGAAGCCGTAAGCACTGCCGTAAAAGCCCACATCAAAGGAGTGGATAGGACAGATGGCTGATCCAAACACCATTTATAAAATAACAGTTTTAGCCATGTTAGACAAAGTGGATTTTCCGCTTTCCAATACACAAATATCGAATTTCTTTCTGGAACAGGATTATACGGATTATTTTACCGTCCAGCAGATTATCAACGGACTTTTGGATTCCAGGCTGATTCGGTTTGAGTCTACGCACAATAATACGCAGTATCATATCACTGCTTCCGGCAGAGAAACTCTGAAATTTTTTGAAGATAAAATTACACCTGCAATCGAAACAGATATTACTTCCTACTTTGAAAAAAACAAAATGACATTAAAGAATGAAAATTCTGTTGTTGCAAATTTTTACAAATCTACGCATTCCGGTTTTGATGTGCGCTGTCAGTTAAAAGAAAACAATACTTCTGTAATTGATTTAACGCTCCACGTACAGACAAAAGCACAGGCACAGGCCGTCTGTGCCAACTGGCAGAAACAGAATCTGGAAGTTTATACTTATCTGATGGATCTGCTGATTCAATAAAAAACCTTACCGGTTTTAGACTTTCGTGTCTGAAATCAGTAAGGTTTTATTATATCCGGTATTTTATAACTTTGCCAGTGTCTCAAGAGCCCTGTTTTTTAAAATCACATTGGCATGCTCTTCTAAAAAATTGCTGCGCGGACTGTCTTTTTCAATTGCTTTCGCATATTCCATAGAAGCCGCCACAAATTCATATACATATTTTCTTGTGCTCTGATTCAAATCCGCCCACAGAAAATATTTTCCTGTCTTTTCCAGAAAATACAGCCGGCTTTTGCCTTTTGAATTTCCGGGAAGGACCTGGCAGAACTTCCTTACACTGTCAAGGGAATGAAACGTCAGCAGGTATGCATAACCTTCGGGATCGCTTTCTTCCTCTTTCTGCCGTTTTCCGGCCTCTTTTAAAATATCGTCTTTGACATCCTGCTTCTCTTTCAAAGCTTCTTTTGCAGCAGATGAGCCAAACATATTCCGGATATGCTCTAATATTTCCGCATTGCTGACCTGACTCTCCGAAAATGTCAGTACGATCTCATCCTCGGACATAATCGCTGCCTGTATCGACATCATATTGCTGTTTGTCTTAAATCCCACCTCTTCTTCTGCCACCTGAATCAGATGTTCTAAAAATTCCCTGGCATTTGGCGTATTGGAAAAAAAGTCATCCAGTCCAATGCCATGCTCTTCCAAGTCTTCCTGGGTCAAAGTACAACGCAGTGACCCGTTATCCATTTTTTCAAACTTCATAATGCATCACATCCTTACTAATCCACTGTATATAGACTGCTAATCCTGTATTGCCGCCATAAGCGCCGGTATCAGCTGTTTCTTTCTGGATACAACTCCTTTCAGAAGATAACCGCTTTCTTCTCTTATGGCTGTAAATGCACGGCGGATCAATCCGTCTGCCGCTTCACCTACACTTAGTAATATTGTAGATTCTTCTACTATATCTGTCAACATCACAAAAATCATATCTAGCTTCCGGATTTTTAAAACTTCCGGAATATAATCTTTTAGCTTTTCCCCTACTGTTTCTAATTCTTCTTTGCTCATGGCGCTTAACTGTGCGATGCCGAATTCATACTGGTCGACTGTAAATGTCTTAAAATCCTGATAAAGAATTTCCTCCGGTGTTTTATGATTGAAATCACTGCCCGCCTGAAACATATTCTTTGCAAGTATCTCAATATCAATTCCGGCAATATTCGCCAGCTCTTCCGCTGCTGCCCTGTCAACGGCCGTACAGGTCGGCGAACGGAACATCAGTGTATCGGAAATAATTGCCGCACATAAAAGCCCTGCTATTTCTTTTGGAATTTCAATATCTTTTTCCCTGTACATCTGGAAAATAATCGTCGACGTACATCCCAGCGGCTGATTGCGGAAAAACACGGGAGAAATTGTTTCCAGGCTTCCCAGTCTGTGATGGTCGATAATTTCTAAAATTTCTGCACCGCCGATTCCGTCGACTGCCTGTGTTTTTTCGTTGTGATCGACTAAAATAATTTTTTTCTTCTGGGTATTAAACAAATATCTTCGGGAAATCATCCCTACATAATTGTTGTCTTCGTCTACAATCGGAAAATCCCTGTGCCGTACTTTGGACATAACTTCTTTTACATCATCTACATAATCTTCCAGATCAAACTGAATCAAATTATTTTTTG
>CAOKHR010000170.1 GCA_948468325.1 uncultured Lachnospiraceae bacterium
TAGAGAGGATGTTATATCTTTTTGCGATTATGCTTCCGGCGTGATGGCAAAATATTTTCCCGATTATAAAAAAAATCCCTATGTCGGATTGTTCCGCTCAAAAGAGCTTCCTTTTACCTACAGAGCTGCGATTAAAGCTTTTGTAATTTTAAACAGAATGCATCTGCTGAAAGCGTTTACACTTGCCATTACAAAATAAACCATGCACGAAAAAAGGTGGAAAGGCACGAACAACATGGCCGATTCATAGGATATATTAAGTAAGTTTTTGAGGTGTAATCTTGAAAACTTTTTTATCCCCTCTCAATGCAACGGAAGAAAAGGAATATTTAAGGCGCCAGAAAGAGGGAGACCAGGAGGCAAAAAAGGTACTGATTGAGAGAAATATGCGCCTGGTAGCACATATATCCAAAAAGTACCAGAATTCGGAAGAAGAAATGGAGGATTTGATTTCTATCGGAACGATAGGACTGATAAAAGCAGTATCCACATTTCAGGAAGATCATGGCAGCAAGCTGGCCACTTATGCGGCAAGATGTATTGAAAATGAATTGCTCATGTATTTCCGCTCCAAGAAAAAATCCTCAAAAGAAGTCTCGTTATATGAACCGATTGGCACGGACAAAGAAGGCAATCAGATACAGCTGATGGATATTGTAGAAGTTGACGAAAAAGATGTTGTGGAACAGCTGGAATTAAAGCGTCAGATAGTAAGACTGTATGAACTGATTCCGGATGTGCTGGATGAAAGAGAAAAGGAAATTCTGCAGATGCGGTATGGACTGAAGAATATAAAGCCTGTAACACAGCGTGAAATCGCAGAGAAAATGAACATTTCCAGATCCTATGTTTCCAGGATTGAGAAAAGGGCGCTGGAAAAACTGAAAAATAATTTTTAAATCTATTTGAAAAAGACAGAATCCATGGTATACTGGTTCTGTCTTTTTTATCTGGGTGGCAATTCAGCTGCATAATCCCCTTATATGATTTTCAGGGAGTGATAAATTTGTATAGTATGGTAACGACTGCCATTGCGCGCGGTCTTGAAAGCGTGTATATTCAGGCAGAAGCTGATGTCAGCGACGGCATGCCTTTATTTGAAATGGTCGGATTCTTATCGTCTGAAGTAAAAGAGGCAAGGGAGCGCGTACGCACGGCGCTTCACAGCTGCGGGTTTAAAATACCGGCAAAGAGAATCACCGTCAATCTTTCACCTGCGGATGTCAGAAAATCCGGTTCCGGATTTGATCTTCCGATTGCAGTTGCAGTGCTGGCGGCACTGGGAGAAGTAGAAGCAGAGTTTTTAAGGGATACGCTGGTTTTGGGAGAGATTAGCCTAAACGGAAAGATACAGTCCATACGCGGCGTTTTGCCGATTGTGGCAGAGGCAAAGAAGCGGGGAATAAAAAAATGTATTATTCCGTATGCAAACCTGGCAGAGGCAAAAATAGTTCCGGAAATTGAAATCTGGGCAATTGAAGATTTGCGTGAGCTGGTTTCTTATTTACGGGGCAGGACTTATATTGAAAAAACACCCATCATTAATATGGAAGAAGCAAGGCAGAAACAGACAGAGCCGGATTTTTCAGAGATTAACGGACAGGATTCCGTGAAAAGAGCCTGTGAGGTAGCAGTAGCCGGGATGCATAATTTTTTGATGATCGGCCCTCCGGGCAGTGGAAAAACGATGATTGCCAAAAGAATTCCGGGAATTCTGCCGCCAATGACAATAGAGGAGAAAATGGAAGTATCTGAAATATACAGTGTCTGCGGCATACTTCCGCAAAACGGCGTACTGATTCGCGAAAGACCTTTCCGGAGCCCGCATCATACGATTAGTCCGAACGGGCTTTCCGGAGGAGGTATTGTTCCGAAGCCTGGAGAAATCAGCCTGGCGCATAACGGTGTTTTGTTTTTGGATGAGCTGCCGGAGTATAAAAAATCAACGTTAGAAATTTTGCGCCAGCCGATGGAAGATAAAGAGATTACACTGGTGCGTCAGTCGGGAACATACCGCTATCCTTCCAATTTCATGCTGGTGGCGGCTATGAATCCATGCAAATGCGGTTATTATCCGGACCGTACCCGCTGCAGCTGCAGAGAGGGAGAGGCCGCGCGCTATCTGGGAAAAATCAGCAAACCGCTGCTGGACAGAATCGACATCTGCGTAGAAGCTCCGTTAATCTGTTACGAGGAACTGACACAGAAAAACAAAAGAAACGAATCTTCCGGCAATATAAGAAACAGGGTCAGCGCGGCAAGAGAACGGCAGCAGCACCGTTTCCGGCAGAAAGAAATTTCCTGCAACAGTCAGATTCCCTCGAAAGATATAGAAACATACTGCGGGCTGAATGAAAAACAGAACAGGTATATGAAAGAAATCTATCAGAAAATGGAAATTTCAGCCAGAGGCTATTATAAAATAATAAAAACGGCAAGGACAATCGCGGATTTGGATGACTGTGCAGATATTCAGATGCATCATCTGAACGAAGCGATATGCTACAGAATACAGGATCAGAAGTATTGGGAGTAAACAATGGAGAAAAAATGGAAATATCAGTACTGGATGAAAAATATACCGGGAATCGGGAATAAAAAACTGAAAAAGTTAGTAGAATATTGTGGCAGCGCGCAGGAAGTGTATGGACTGACGAAACGGCAGCTTCAGAAAGTGGAGGGGATCCGGGCATGTGATGCCGAAGCAATTGCGGAAAGCAGAAATCATTTTGATTTGGAAAAAAATGTTCAAATTTTAAGGGAAACGGGAATTTCTATGATTACAATTGAGGAAGAAGAGTTTCCGGAGAGATTAAAGAATATTTCGGATTGTCCTTACGCTGTTTTTTACAAAGGCCGTCTGCCGAAAGAGGATGAGAAGACGGCAGCCATTGTGGGAGCACGCATGTGTTCTTCTTATGGCAGGGCGGTAAGTCTTGCGCTGGGAGAAAAGCTGGCAGCATGCAGTGTAAGTATCGTAAGCGGTATGGCATATGGAATAGATTCTTTTGGGCACTGGGGCGCTATCCGGGGCAGAGGGAATACATATGCTGTTTTGGGATGCGGCGCAGACATCTGTTATCCCGCAGGAGGAAAGGAATTATATGATAAAATACTCCAAAGCGGCGGTATTTTGTCGGAGTATCCGCCGCATACAAACCCTGCGCCGGCACAATTTCCGGCGAGAAACCGCCTGATCAGTGCATTGTCGGATGTTATCATAGTCGTAGAAGCAAAAAATAAGAGCGGTTCTTTAATTACAGCGGATTTTGCGTTGGAGCAGGGAAAAGACGTCTATGCGGTTCCGGGAAGGTTAGACGATGCACAAAGTGCGGGATGCAATGAACTTATCAGGCAGGGAAGCGGAATCATCACTTCTTTTGAAGGACTGCTTACAGATCTTGGCCTGGAGCCTGATAAAAGCGGAGCAAAAGATAAAATCCTGAAAAAATCACTTGAAAAAGAAGAGGCGTTGGTGTATAGTTGTTTCGGCTTACAACCTAGAAATATGGAAGAATTATTAAAAGAAACGAAAATCCCGGCTGCACGGCTGGCAGATTTACTGGTGAAGCTGCAGATAAAGGGGTTAGTAGAAGAATATTTCAAAAATCATTATCGGAAAAAGTAAAACAAGCATAAAAGGAGTATTAAGCTATGGCGAAGTACCTGGTAATTGTGGAATCACCGGCAAAAGTTAAGACAATCAAAAAGTTTTTAGGGAAAAATTATGAGGTGACTGCGTCGAACGGACATGTGCGTGATCTGCCTAAAAGTCAGCTGGGAATTGACGTGGAACATGATTTTGAACCCAAATATATTACAATTCGCGGGAAAGGGGATATTCTTGCAAAGCTCCGCAAGGAAGTGAAAAAGGCGGACAAAATATATCTTGCAACTGACCCGGATCGGGAGGGGGAAGCAATTTCCTGGCATCTGGTAAAAGCGTTAAAATTAGAAGACAAAAATGTCTGCCGCATCAGTTTTAATGAAATTACAAAGAATGCGGTCAAGGCATCTTTAAAAGCACCGCGGGGTGTGGATATGGATCTGGTAAACGCGCAGCAGGCAAGGCGTATGTTAGACCGCATGGTAGGATATAAAATCAGCCCTCTTTTATGGGCAAAAGTAAAACGCGGGTTAAGCGCCGGAAGGGTGCAGTCGGTTGCGCTTCGCATGATCTGTGACAGGGAAGAAGAGATTAATGCATTTATACCAAAAGAATACTGGACGATGGAAGCCGAGTTGTCTGTAAAAGGAGAGAGGCGTCCGGTCATAGCAAAATTATATGGAAAGGGCTCCCGAAAACTGGATATATCTTCCGAACAGGAATTTTCAGAGATAAAAAATGAAATTGAAAAAGCCGACTACAAAGTGCTGGAAGTGAAAAAGGGAGAACGTACAAAAAAAGCGCCGCTTCCTTTTACAACCAGTACGCTGCAGCAGGAAGCGTCCAAAACACTGAATTTTTCTATCCAGAAGACAATGCGGATTGCGCAGCAGTTATATGAAGGAATCGACATCAAAGGGCAGGGCACCGTCGGCCTGATTACTTATTTAAGAACGGATTCCGTGAGAATATCAGAGGAAGCAGACCAGGCGGCAAAAGCGTATATTGCCGAATCCTATGGGGAAAAATATGCAGCTGTCAATACGGCGAAGAAGCAGAATTCCGGTAAAATTCAGGACGCCCATGAGGCAATCCGTCCTTCTGATATTACAAGAACGCCCGTATTTGTAAAAGAATCGCTTACAAGAGATCAGTTCCGTCTGTATCAGTTGATATGGAAGCGTTTTACAGCCAGCAGAATGAGCGCAGCCTTATATGAGACGACCTTTGTTACAATCGGTGCGGGAGATTACCGGTTTCATGTGTCGGCATCCAAAATTGCGTTCGATGGATTTATGTCTGTATATACTGACGATGATGAAGAGAAAGAAAAGAGCGGCGTTCTCTTAAAAACAATTAGTGAGGATACAGAACTGAAGCTGAAAGAATTAAGCGGAAAACAGCATTTTACACAGCCGCCGGCACATTATACAGAAGCATCTTTAGTAAAAGCGATGGAAGAACTTGGTATTGGCCGTCCAAGCACATACTCTCCTACGATTACGACAATACTTGGAAGAAGGTATGTCGTAAAAGAAAACAGAAATCTGTATGTTACGGAGCTGGGTGAAGTTGTAAACGCCATTATGAAAGAATCTTTTACGACAATTGTGGATGAACACTTCACCGCCAATATGGAATCTCTTTTAGATAAAGTAGAAGAAGGAAAAGTAAACTGGAAAACAGTTGTAAGCAATTTTTATCCGGATTTGGAAGCGGCTGTTGAAATTGCGGAGAAAGATCTGGAAAAAGTTAAAATTGAAGACGAAGTTACAGATGTAATCTGTGAGGAATGCGGAAGGAATATGGTGGTCAAATACGGCCCTCACGGGAAATTTTTAGCCTGTCCGGGATTTCCGGACTGCCGCAATACAAAACCTTATCTGGAAAAGACAGGAATACCATGTCCTTTGTGCGGGAAAGAAGTCGTAATTAAAAAGACAAAAAAAGGCAGAAAATATTATGGATGTGAGAATAATCCGGAATGTGAATTCATGTCCTGGCAGAAGCCGTCGCAAAAACCATGTCCCAGGTGCGGCAGTTACATGGTTG
>CAOKHR010000171.1 GCA_948468325.1 uncultured Lachnospiraceae bacterium
TATCAGCTTTATCAAAATCATATCTACATCCAATAATCATCCTAATCATGAACTCGATATCATCATCAAATATATTATTATTTTTTTGATATACATTACTATACGGCAAAAATTGATTTACATAATCCTTTAATAAGCATTCTACCTTATCATAAAAGTAATCTTGCCCTTTCAATTTAATAAACAATGAGCTCATTCTTTCATGAGGTGCTCCACAAACTTTCTTAATATTTCCCGTTTCCTTATAAGCATTATATCCTACGTCTTCTTTAAACTGGTCACTCATATTCTCGGTCAATCTATCATTTAATGTTTTTTCTACTGGTAAATCATAGATAAATTCAAGTGTGTGTGAAAACGGGGAATGTCCACAATCGTGAAGCAAACTTGCTAATTGAAACATCAGCTCCCATCTATCCCAAACATCGTCCGCACTCTGCGCAAACTTATTTTGTACTTCATTATAAATTGTTTCAAAATCTGCTTTCACATTCTTTCTAAATTGAGTAAACGACATTTTAGAAAGATGATAAACTCCTAGAGAATGTGTAAAACGATTATGCGTTGCAGATGGATATAAAGCCTCCATCCCTGTTTGCTCGATATTTTTCAATCTTTGAAAAGTTTCTGTATCTATAATTTCCCGCATAATAGGTTTGGGAATTGAAATATACCCATGAACTGCATCTTTTATAATCGTATTCTTTTTCCATAAATCACTTTTGTACTTTACCTCATACTTTTCCTCTCCCATACTTGCCTCCGCCAGATATTAGTTATCCTATTAAGGTTTTAATTGGTGCTACTCGCCCCTTATACAGTTTTCGCTGCAAAAAACAATCCACTATTTGCTCAAGCTCCTTTGCTATTGACTCAGGATAAAACTGGTTATAAATTTCTCTATTAATTTCATGCTTAAATATGAAATTCTTTTTTCCAAAATCATAATCAAAGTCGCCATCTGCCACTGCTTCTTTAATGGCCTCATCGCTCAAATCACATATCACATAACCTGGCAAATTATTAGAAATGAAAATAGAGCATTGATCAATAGTTTCCTTGTCCACCAGTTCCCTTCTCATTTCTTTTGAAAAACTGGGACTCCCAAAAAAATTGTTCAAAATAATCCTAGCATCCAGTGTTATACAGCACATCCCACATCTTTAATACAAATCTCTCATTACCCAAGAGGTTCGTATTCTCCTTTCTTGTTATTTTTGACAAAAAACCCCTTATGTCTGTGTTTCTTATTATACCTCAAAGTGACTGCATTTGGCTATCATATTTTATAAAAATATGTACTTACATATTAAAATACTGAGGTCAAAAGCTACCTTGGTGATTGTTCCTCGCTTTACACTTTCACAATTCTGCCCAATGTTCGGTTATAGTGAAGCTTACACCCCATTTTATCCTCATATCGGGACAACCCCCAAGATCCTTCATTTACCCTCGTTCAAGTACAGTGTGGATCCAGACCTTTTAACCCTGGCATCACATTAATCAAAACCAAAATGATTTTTTTAGTGTATGCTCTTATTCTATATTTTGTTCAAATCAATCACAAATCTGTCATATTAATAAAAATTCCATAAATTATCATTAAAGAACTTTTCTGTAAATAAATTTGGTTCTAAACGGAATCTAGTGACAATGACACCATTCCTGTATTTGTTTCATCCTCAAACTTTCTACTGCATCTATCCTATTTATCAGACATTGTTTCTTAAAATCATCTATTCCTGCCCTAAAAAAGCAAATAAAACTGTCATTATAATATCTAATCAGCACAACCTCTTCTTTTAACCTCATACACACTTTCCACCTTTCCCTGTACTTGTCGTACTATTTATTATTTTTCGCCATACACCTTATACCCACCCCATAACAGGAAAAACTGTCCGAAAACTCAGGCAATCTAACCTGACAAACTAAAGGTTGAGGCACTCATTTATGGGTGTTAAATAATAAATCGAATTGCACATTGAAAACCGAATAAAATACACAGAAATCATGCGGAAATTGTCAAAAAGTAGTATAATGGAATCAGTAAAAATAATTCTGAGGAGTGTTTTGTATGCCGCATATTTCTGGTTTTGATCGAAACCAGCTGATGTGCTGTTCATGGGATGCATTTGTAGAGAAAGAGAGTATTGCAAAGCTTATAGATGCGTTTGTAAACAGTCTTAATATAAGCAGATATGGGTAAAGCCTACATCTATGGAAAGCCGCCCAGCGTATGATCCGAAAAGCCTGTATAAACTGTATATTTATGAAAGCAAAAAAGAAATCCGGTCTTCCCGTAAGCTGGCAGAGAGCTGTAAAGTGAATCTGGAAGTAAAGTGGATGCTTGAAGGCGTGGAACCCGATTTCGGTGGTATTCTAACTTGACAAATACTATACACTGGAAAAACCTTGCTCCATTTTAGGATAACCGACATAGACTGTGCTATATCCATCCGTCAGGCTTAATTTATACACTTTTACATTTCCCTGTTCTGTATCCACGATTTTACTCTGCTGTCACTGTTCAATACATCTGTCCGGCGAATGGCAAGTCCCTGATATACCACAGCCTGCGGCTCCAGATTTTTTATCCTCTCAACCGTACCGGAAAGCCCGCTTCCCCCATGGGTAGAAAACGGAATGATATTTTTCCCGCTGAAATCATAGGTGTCAAAAAATGTGTACAAAATCTGCGGCATATCTGACCACCAGATGGGATAACCGACATAAACTGTGTCATATTGCGAAAAATTCTGAATCTCATTTTTGATTGCCGGACGCGCATTCTGCTGCTGTTCCTGCTGCGCCAGATCCCGCACCGTTTCATAAACGTCCGCATAAGCAGTTTCCGGTACAATCTCAAACAGATCCGCCCCTGTCTCCCTGCTGATCATCTCTGCAATATATTCTGTATTTCCCTGATATGTTTCTCCTTCGGCTGTCCGGCTCGCGGAAGAGATGCCGTCTACCTGCCCGCTGCGCTCCTGTACCGGCGTACCAAAATATACAACCAGAGTTTTTTCAGAACCGTCCGGCTCTTCCGGCTGTCCGGAAACAGATTCTACCGTTACGGTACAGGACGCGTGGACATTGTTATGCGCAGATGCCGTAATAACTGCAGTCCCTTCTGCCACTGCTTTTACCGTCCCGTTATCGGAAACTTCCGCCACTGCCTGATTGGACGACTCCCATTTGACAGACTTATTTGCTGCATCTGACGGGCCCACCGTGGCTACAAGCTGCTTCTCGCCTCCCTGCTTTAAATTCAGCTGCGTCTTATTTAATACCACACTGGAAACAGGTACTATAGTGGGCACTGTGTCTTCCGTCACTGTAACGGTGCAGGAAGCTTTTTTGCCGGAACCGTCTGCTGCCGTCACCCTGATGATTGCTGTCCCTGACGAAACAGCGCGAACCACGCCCTTTTTGCTTACTGCCGCCACTTCGGGGCTGCTGCTTTCATAGGTCAGCTTTTTCACTGATGCCTTTTTGGGGGATATGGTTGTTTTCAATGCAAATTCCTCTCCCGTTTTTAAGGAAACAGTCTCCCCGCTTAACTTTATTTTGCTTACAGGCGTTCCCACGGTGATACGGCTTGACGCCTTTATCTTTGTTCCCTTAATCCTTGCCGTAATTGTCGTTTTTCCATTCTTTTTTGCCGTGACTTTTCCATTTCCGGACACGGATGCCACTTTGGAGTTGCTGCTTTTCCAGATAACTGCCTGTTTCTTTGTGCCGGAAGGAATACGCGCCGCTTTGTCCAGCGTTGCTTTTAATTTTATGCTCTTTCCTTTTTTCAAAGTATAAACCGTCCTGTTTAACGTAATCGGATTACCTGTCTTATTTGCTGCCTGTACAGGAGCATACTGTCCAAAAATAAACAATGCCATCAGTGCAAAAATAATCAGTTTCCCATATCTGTTTTTTCGTTTTACTACATCCATATCATTTATCCTCCATTCACTGTTTTTTCTGACGGTTCAGATAAGACAGCATATACCGGACCGCCCTGTCCTCATCTTTTCCGTCAAATCCATGCCCTGCCCCTTTTATCACTTTTAGTACCGCAGAAGAATATGTTTTTACCGCCTTTCGGGAATACGACAGGGGCACAATGTCATCCTCATCCCCATGCACAATCAAAACGTTCCGCTTATACTTTTTAATCTGCGCATATGCGTCATAGTCCAACAGATCCTTAAAATATGCCTTTCCAACATCCATCCATAAATAAAAACGCTTCTTTGGGATTTCGTCCTCATGCGCATATAATTTCTTTGCATCATCCACTAAAACAAACGCCGGATAAAACAGGATCAGCCCACGGATTTCTTTTTTGTGTTCCGCCGCCGTAATAGCCGATACCATGCCTCCCATACTCGTTCCGAACAAAAATATATTTTTCCTGTCCACATAGGGCTGCTTCTTGATCTTTTGAATGACGGCCTCCAGATCTTTTTGTTCCGTAAAAACAGACATCTTTAGCGTAGATCCGCTACTTCTGCTGTCCGGACTTCCTCCGCAGAAGTCAAAGCAATATACAACATATCCGTTTTTTGCCAGCTCTCTGGCATATGGTTCCCCGACTTCGTAATTTCCGCCAAACCCATGGGAATAAATAACGGTCGGGAATTTTTTCTTTTCTGATCCGGATACGGGGATAAATATTTTGCCAAAAATTTTTTTCTTTCCCCGCCGAACTGTAAACGTCCGGATTTGACAGGCATTCGTGTTTTCCGTCGGATTTGCGGCTGCAAGGACATCTGCTGACTGCTGCGTCCCGATGCCGGCCAGCAGGCAGATTAAAATAATAACTGCAAGGCTCTTTTTAAACCGATTCCGAATCTTCTTTTTCCTTTCCATTTACTTCACCAATTCCAGACGCACTTTCCCTTTTTCATGTGCCAGCGCTTCTGCCCCTGAACTGGCATGGCCCAACGGGATCACCCTTACAATCGTCTTTTTATAAATATCATCGTAAAAAATCGCAAGATCCGGCCCGTCATTCCAATAGCCGAAATCCCCAATCTCATAATCCCTCGTGGTTGCCTCTCCCGAAGACAATTGTTTCGGCAGCTCCACAAGATCAGCTGCGGCTTTTGAGCCGTTCAGCGTAATGATTACCTCTGTATTTTTGGTACTCATTTTGATTTTTTTTCCTTTTACGCTTTTATAATCTCTGATCTTAATCCTGCAGGAAAGTCTGGCCGTTTTCTCTTTCCCATTTTGTCGGTAAGCTGCCGTTGCACGGATTTTGACAGTTCCCGCTTTTTTTGCCCTGACAACGCCCCTTGGGGATACGGTCGCCCTTCTTTCGTTCGATGACGTCCAGATCACCGTTGCATTTTTAGGAATATTTCGCATCCTTAACCTGTATTTTTCCCCTGCCGTCATTGTGACGGATTTTTTGCTCAGTCTGGCAGAGGATGCCGCATGCACCTCCTTAGAAGAAAAGGCACAGCAAAACAGAACCGTCAGAACAACTGCCGCCATACATAAAAAACGTTTTCTTCGCATCGGATACCCTCGCTTTCTGTGCTTTTTTGCATTATATCAACCGGTTGCTGCTATCGGTCAATAGCCTTTTTTAAAAAAGTGTGCGCCGGAGCGCGGCTGCGTCAGCAGCCATTTTCCTTCTGCGCGCAGTG
>CAOKHR010000172.1 GCA_948468325.1 uncultured Lachnospiraceae bacterium
TCAACGTCATATTCCCTGATATATCCATATCCGCCAAATAACTGTACAACTTCTGTCGTTACAGCCATAGCTGTCTCTGCCGCGAATAATTTTGCTTTTGCGGCTTCTACGGAATATACTTTCTGAGTCGCTTTTGCCATAGCCGCTTTGTAAACCAATAACTGCGCAGCTTCAATTCTTGCAGCCATATCTGCAATCTTAAACTGTGTATTCTGCTGCTGCGCAATCGAACGGCCGAATTGTTTTCTTTCTTTTGTATAGGCAATTACTCTGTCTAATGCACCTTCCGCAATGCCAAGCGCCTGCGCAGCGATACCGATACGTCCGCCGTCAAGCGTATGCATAGCGATTGGGAAGCCTTTTCCTTCCGGTCCTAATAAATTCTCTTTCGGAATCCTGCAATCTTCAAAAATCAACTCATATGTGGAAGATCCACGGATACCCATTTTCTTCTCTTTTGTTCCAAAAGAGAATCCCGGAGCGCCCTTATCTACAATAAATGCGGAGAAGTTCTTTTTCTTCCTGCCCCTCTTGTCTGTTGTAACGTTTGTAATCGCAATTACAATGTAAACATCTGCCACTTTACCATTTGTAATAAAGCACTTCGAACCGTTTAACACCCATTCATCGCCATCAAGAACCGCTTTTGTCTGCGCGCCCTGCGCGTCCGTTCCTGCGCCCGGCTCCGTTAATGCAAACGCGCCGATTTTCTCTCCGGTTGCAAGCGGTTTTACATACTTCTGCTTCTGTTCTTCCGAACCATATGTCAAAATCGGATCAATGCAAAGAGAAGTGTGCGCCGATACGATAACGCCTGTTGTGCCGCAGACTTTTGAAAGTTCTTCTACGCACATTACATATGTAAGCGGGTCACAGCCCTGTCCGCCGTACTCTTTTGGAACCGGAATCCCCATGAAACCTAACTTCTGCATTTTCTTTACGGTTTCCATTGGAAATTCTTCTGTCTCATCCACTTCCTGAGCCAGAGGTTTCACTTCGTTTTCAGCAAAATCCCTAAATAAAGATCTCGCCATTTCATGTTTTTTATCTAAACCGAAATCCATGATTCATATTCCTCCATGTCTTATAATTTTACAAACTAAGGCAGCCAAAACTGCCGGATTACTGAGCGTCAACCGGTGTCTTTGTGCGGTCTGCGTTGTATACATAAAATCCTTTTCCGCTCTTAGCGCCAAGGTTGCCGCCGCGAACCATCTTGCGGATCAACGGGCATGCGCGATATTTGCTGTCACCCGTCTCATTGTAAAGAACATCCATAATTGCAAGGCAGATGTCAAGACCGATAAAGTCGCCTAACTCAAGCGGTCCCATCGGATGATTTGCACCAAGCTTCATAGCAGCGTCAATTCCTGCGATGTCGGAAACGCCTTCCATCTTAATGAAAGCAGCCTCATTGATCATCGGAATTAAAATACGGTTTACAACAAATCCTGCCGCTTCATTTACCTGTACCGGAGTCTTGCCGATTTCTTCGGAAATTTTCTTAATGGCATCAACAGTTTCTGCCGGAGTATTTACACCTGCAATCACTTCGATTAATTTCATGCGGTCTGCAGGATTAAAGAAATGCATGCCTACCATCGGACGTGACAAGCCGTTTCCGATTTCTGTAATGGAAAGGCTTGAAGTATTGGAAGCAAAAATGCATTCCGGTTTCACAATTTTATCCAACTCTGAAAAAGTTGTTTTCTTTACTTCCATATTCTCAAAAGCAGCCTCAACAATTAAGTCACAATCTGCACAAAGGTCTTCTTTTAATCCCGGTGTAATTTTTGCAAGAATAGCATCTACTGCATCCTGAGTCATTTTGCCTTTCTGTACCAGTCTGTCATAACCCTTCTGGATTTTTGCCTTTCCGCCGTCTGCCCACTCCTGTTTGATGTCGCAGAGCGCAACTTCATATCCGTCGATCTGGGCAAATGCCTTTGCAATTCCCTGTCCCATGGTTCCTGCACCGATAACTCCTACTTTCATTGTAGTTCCTCCTTAAATTATTCTTTTTATTGCATATAAACATCCGAGAAGCAGATACCTCCCGGATGTTTGCTTTTTACGGATTAATCTCTTTCAACAATTGTTGAGCAGCCCATACCGCCGCCGATGCAAAGTGTAGCAAGACCTTTCTTAGCATCTCTCTTCTGCATCTCATACAGTAATGTAACTAAAATACGGCAGCCGGAAGCTCCAACCGGATGTCCAAGTGCAATTGCACCGCCGTTTACATTTACTTTTGCCATATCGAAACCAAGATCTCTTGCTACTGCAATTGACTGCGCGGCAAAAGCCTCGTTTGCCTCAATTAAATCCATATCGTCAATGCTCATACCTGTCGCTGCAAGCACTTTCTTTGTAGAAGCAACAGGTCCTATGCCCATGATTGTCGGGTCTACGCCGCCAAGTGCGCCTGCAATCCATGTAGCCATCGGTGTAACGCCGAGTTCTTTTGCTTTATCTTCACTCATAACAACAATTGCTGCAGCACCGTCATTGATACCGGATGCATTGCCGGCTGTAACAAGTCCGCCTTCTTTGCCGGAGCAGCATTTTAAGTTTGCAAGACTCTCTTTTGTTGTGCCTGCACGAGGTCCTTCATCTTTTGCAAACATAACGGTTTCTCTCTTTACTTTAACAGGAACCGGAACGATTTCATCATCAAACTTGCCTTCTGCAATTGCTTTTTCGCATTTCTGCTGGCTGTTTGCAGAAAACTCATCCAGTTCTTCACGGGTAACTCCATATTTATCACATACATTTTCTGCTGTAATCATCATATGATAGTGGTTGAATGCGTCTGTCAGCGCATCGTTTACCATAGTATCAATGATTGTCGCATTGTTCATACGGTATCCAAAACGAGCTTTTGTCATTGCATACGGTGCCATGGACATATTCTCCATACCTCCTGCAACAACTATGTCAGCCTGTCCCGACATAATTAAGCTTGCGGCTTCGTTTACGCACTTTAAGCCGGAACCACATACGACGTTCAGAGTGAGTGCCGGAACTTCAATCGGCAAACCTGCTTTGATGGATGCCTGACGCGCTACATTCTGTCCCTGTGCAGCCTGGATTACACATCCCATCATTACCTCGTCCACCTGCTCCGGTTTTACGCCCGCCCGATTCAAAGCTTCTTTGATAACGATTGCGCCCAGATCAGCCGCCGGGGTATTGCTTAATGCTCCGCCCATTTTTCCAATTGCTGTACGGCATGCACCTGCTAAAACTACTTTCTTTGCCATTTTCTCGTCTCCTTATCCATATTTTAATTTCGAAGCAGCGTGCCTGACGCTATGATACCGCTGCCAAAATACGGCCGGATATAAGCGTGTCAGCACACTCGCCTGTTCCAATTAACAGTACCATATTTTCCTTTTCTTTGCAAGGATTTCAAAGCTAATTTTTAGCTCTAATTTTCAGTGCTGTAAAAAGCTTTCCCGCTTCCCGTATACGATTTTATAATACGTTTTTGCAGTCAGATAATAAACAGCCCCATAAACTGCCGTAAACACAAACATACTCCCTGTCGTGCAGCCGATAAAAAGACGAACATTGGAAAGCCCTAAAATTGCCAGAACTCTCTGAATAATCGGAAAGGCAAACACAATGTGAAGAGCCGCCAGCGCAAGCGGAAGAAAAAACACCTGCAGAATCTGGGTTGAAATTACTTTCTGCACTTCTTTTTTCCCCATGCCGACTTTCTGCATAATTGCAAAATTCTCCCTGTCCTCATATCCCTCGGAAATCTGTTTATAATAAATAATTAAAACGGCGGCCAGAAGAAACATTACGCCGATAAAAATTCCAATAAAGAAAAGGCTTGCGTATAACCTTTGAAAATATTCTTCCTCTTCATATATACTTTCCACGCTTTCCACATGGAGAATTCCCGCACGGTTCAGCGCTTCCCCCAGTCCTGCGTAAAAAGAATCAATGTCCTCCCTGCTTCCGTCCGGATTAAATGAATATTCATAACTCATCTGCAAATCCCCCTGTTCTGCCAGCTCCTCTAACGCCGCTTTATCAGGAAGAAGAATAAAAATATTCCGGGATAACAGTTCAATTGCTCCAAATGCATTTCGAAACGTCTCGCCAAACCCTTTTTTAGCTGTCATTTCCTCCGGAATGCATTTTGCTTCAAATTGCATGCTGTACAAAGAAAATATATCTTTATCGTTTATCTTTTTTTCACTGTCAAGTACCCACGCGCATCCTTCGGGTAATTTTTGAAACCTTTCCTCCTGCCGTACATTCTGATTGTACTCTTGCCGGCTCATTACGATAATCATAACAGCGTCTTTTAAATTCGTAACGTCCAGTCCCTGTGTAAAGTGCTGCTCCCCATTTTCTTTTCCAATCATAAAAATGTGATATGCAGAATAAGCATCGGTTATTTTAAGATTATGTTTTTCTGCACAGGAAGAAACTGCTTTTTCTGCCTCTTTGGGATTGAAAGCATGATAAGGTGTATTTTCTCCCTCCGGCAATTCTTTTTCATACTGAATTTTTGTCGGGCAGCCGTAAACCGTTGTAATATCTCTGATACAGTATGATTTCAAATGATCGCTGATTCCTGCATATAAAGATACGGTCGAAGAAAAGACGACCAGTACAGCCGTGCTTAAAATGCAGATATTTGCCAGTCCTGCAGCATTGCGCTTCATGCGGTACATCATTCCGGAAACAGCAATAAAACGCGTTTTATGGTAATAATACTTTTTATTTTTCTTAAGCAGTTTTAACAGGGCAACGCTGCCGCTCATAAAAAGAAAATATGTGCCCGCCATAACAAAAAGAACTGCGGCAAAAAAGTGTGTAATTGCTTTTATGGGATCTTTTGTCGTAACCGCAATATAATAACCGGCGAACAGGAACAGCAAAGATAAAACTGCCTGCACCCATTTTGCTTTTGGCTCCCGCTCTCCTTTCCGGCTGTCCAAAAAAAGATTTATCGGACGAATCATGCTTGTTTTCAATATGTTTCTTATCATATTTACACCGAAAACAAGAACAAAAATCAAAATCGTGCGCACAATTACTTTGCCGGAAATCAAAAATGTAATGCCTGTACTTAAATGCATCATTTTCAGCAGCAGCAAAAACATGATTTTCGTAAATAAAATACCAAAAAACAAACCCGCCGCGATACATCCGCTTCCCAAAAATGCCATTTCCCAGAAAAGCACTTTTACAATATGGCGCTTTTCCATCCCCAAAATGCTGTAAAGCCCCAGCTCTTTTGAGCGCTGTTTCAGCAAAAAGCCATTTGCGTAAAAAATAACTCCGGCCGCAAATATACAGCAAATCCACGTTCCCAAAAAGAGCACAAAACGCACTGTCTCATAACCATAAAATTTTTCACTTTCCAAAACAGATGCATAAATAGAAGAAATGACATAATAAAGTGCAATCATGGATGAAGCTGCCAGTGCAAAAGGGAAAAATACTCCCTTATTCTTTTTTATATTGTTTCGTCCCAGAGAAATATACATTTTTTCATTCATAAAGATCACCGCCTGACAACAGCACCGTTAAGGTATCCGATATTTTTTTATACATCTCGTCATTCGTAT
>CAOKHR010000173.1 GCA_948468325.1 uncultured Lachnospiraceae bacterium
AAACCGTCATACCATCTTTTTACTTCTGGCTTCCGATCAGAAAGACCAAACTCGTCCAGGGAATCAAACACCTCCTGCTCTGTAAAACCAAAACAATCTGCATATTTTTCCGATGTAATTGTCACTACCTCCAGATTATTTAAATCTGAAAAAACCGATTCCTTACTAACTCTCGTAATCCCCGTCATAAGTGCACGTTCCAGATATGGATTTGTTTTAAAAACAGCATGAAAGAAATTACGAATAAAAGAAATCAGCTCTTTCCAGTAACCGGATGCAAACGCTTCCTGCATCGGCGTATCATACTCATCCAGAAGAATAATGACCTTTTTACCGTAATAACGGTATAAATAATCTGATAAACGGTAAATTGCAAACGTTGCTTCCACATCCGGCATATCTGTAGTCACACTTAAGAATTTCGCTTTTTCTTCTTCTTTCAGCAAATCCCCTTCCAGTAAGAAATGGCTTTTATGATACAGCTCCGCAATCAATTGGCATATTCTCTGTTTCGCTTCAAGATATGTTCCCTCTTTTACATTAGCAAAAGACAGACTGATCACAGGATAAGTTCCCTGAAGCTCTCTGTATTTCTCATCTTTCCAAATTGACGTATGCTCAAACAACTCGCTTTTATCCGCATATTTCACAGAGAAGAAATATTCCAGCATATTTAAAGTAAGCGTCTTTCCAAAACGGCGCGGGCGCGTAATCAGCGTCACTTCGTCCTGGCTCTCCCACCATTCTTTGATAAATGATGTCTTATCAATATAAAAACAGTTTCTTTCTATAATTTTCTCAAAATTCTGTATTCCAATCCCAACTGTTCTTGCCATAACGCACCTCCGGACAACTGAATCTGTTAAATTCAATATACCATAACAACAGGCGAAAGTAAAATTACTTTCGCCTGAAAAATTACCATATACCGCCTGTCAGTTATCGCTTATTCTCTGAACGATTACCAAATCCAAATGCTTCCCACGTCTCTTTATTCTTTACAAGTTCTTCATCTATCAAATGCACTTTTTCTGCCGGATACTTTTGTGTTAATTCCCTGTAAATTTCATTTCTCGCCTTTGCAAAAGAATTTGTTATCACAATTGCATCATACGGGTACTGTCCGATTTCATCCAGTGCAACAACAGGAAGCCCCTGTTTTTGCAATGCCGCATAATTTCTGTCAGCCAGTGCCACAATGTTACAAAAACCCGTTCTTTTCAAATATTGGTACATACGCTGCCCATATGTCCCGATTGCATAAAGAACCACCTTGCAGCCTTTTTTCACATCCGGAAACGGAAACAGATAATCCAGCTTTTCTATTCCGTCATACAACAGGTCTGCCCTTGCCATCATAAGAAACAATACATACTCTTTCCACTGACTTCTTAAGTCAAATATCCCGGAAAATTTATCCAGGCTTCTATAAACCGACTCATAAAGAACCCGAAAACGCATACGTGCCGTTTCCCTGTTTTCTGTCTGCTTGACCATGGACGAAAGCGTCTGCCGGTAATGGTAAAGGCATTCATGCAGCACATAGATACTTCCCGCATTCAGCATACACGGATATGTACAGGCTGCATCTTCTCCCATAGTAAGCCTTTCATCCACAGCCATTTGAAATGGTTCTACACATTCTCTTTTAAACAGCTTATCCCATACTCCGGGAAACAATCCCCATTCAAAAAATTCTCCACCGACAATCATTGTAGGATACACATGCTCTGACAATTCCTTCTTATCATATCTGCCTTCCGCAATTCCGTGAAACACTTTCCGCGCTGCATTCCCGGTATCCTCGTAACGGCCGCACATTGCTATATCCGCTTTATAATTTAAAAGGCAGCGCAATAGCTTTTCATACATCGTATTTTCAATCCAGTCATCTCCGTCTACATATGCGATATATTCCCCATGTGCCGCCTGTATTCCTGCTTTTCTCGCACTGACCAGACCTCCGTTTGTTTTATGGATTACAATAATACGTTCATCGTCTCTGGCATAAGAATCACAGATCAGGCCGCTTTTATCTGTCGAACCGTCATCAACCAGTATGATCTCCAGCTCCCGGTAAGTCTGATGAATGATACTTTCAATGCACTGCTTTAAATACTGCTCTACGTTATATATTGGTACGATAATACTGATCATAGATTCCTTTCCGCTCTTCTACTCTGCCACAGCATATAAAACTGTTTCCTCACTGGACAGAGAATAGTGGCGTAAATAAAACGTATACTCCGGACAATACGACAAAATCAGCTCCGGCAGTTCCCAAATATCTTCCGATTTATGATAAATAGAAATTGCCAGCTTTGGTTTGTAACGGCGAATCAGATTTTCTGCGCCTTTTAAGGCTTCATACTCTGCTCCCTCAATATCCATTTTTATAAATGTAACTTTTCCGTCTACTGCTTCATCTATACTGGTCACCGGTATTTGTACTTCTCCGCTCTCCAAAACCTTAGAACCTTCATTTGCGCTGGCGCAGAAATTCAAAACATCTTCACGGCTCCACAATCCCTTTGGAATTAATTTATATGACAGATTCTCTATTTTTTCTAATGTTGTTTTACAGGCTCTGATATTTTCTGCATCCGGTTCAAATGCGTAAACCGTTTTCTCTGCACTGCCTGCCCATTCTGCAAACATAAGAGAATTCTCTCCGTCATAACATCCGCCGTCAACAAAGATTTCATGTTCCTCTTTTCGTGCCTGTAAAGCAGGAAGATCAAAATACTGCTGCTTATGATATATGTCCAGCATCATTCCTGTCACATCTACAATGCGTTCTTTTTCTATTCCGGCATCCTTAAGCATCTGACAGAATTCATTATGATAAGTTGTGGATGCAATATAAATTGTGGCATCCAATCCCTTTGCCAGGAACTCTTTTAACGACAAAATCGGAAGATTTCTGTAACTTCCCGCTGCATAATTATCAATGATTCCGGAAAATCCAAACTCCTGAAATAAATCTGCTATCACCTTTCCCCATTGGCCTGCGCTGAATATATATTTTGGCATTGAATCATTTTCCAATATTTTATAAATCTTATGATACAAATTTGTAGATTTAACAATCCGTATCATATAATTCCAATCGCCTGTAAAGCTAAACAGCAGACGGTTTGCATAAATCTCTCTGGATTTATCATCTCCCAAGTGCTGATAAATATTTTGTATATTCCGCAGCATTCTAATCACTCCCCTCCGGTTGTTTCATCTGTTTCTGTTTCGCTCTCTTTACCGCCTTTAAATATGCATACCCGTTCTTCTCATCCGGTTCCAGATAATTTCCTTCGCCCCACTCATTCCACGCATTGATAAAAAGGAATTCATTTCCTTCCTTTTGGGCCAGGCGCAGGCTCTGTTTCAGATAATATTCAAATCTTCCGGGACTGCTTCCAAATGTCACAACCCCTTTACTGCCTCTTCTTGGCGTATCGTCGTAATCCACAAAAACCGTTCTGTATTCATTCTGCTTATGCGGCTCCTGAATCATTTTACGGTTCAGCTTCCGATAATCAATCGCTTTCATTGCCAGACGATTCCATAAAATACTTTTTTTATCTTTGGGCAAAATCTCTATTGCTTTCTCAAGCATTTTTGCTTTTGTATTGTTTGGATCAAAATCTACTGTCCCATCTACATATTTGCTGGCATGCACCCGGCTTCTGGCGTTTTTCATGCACAACAGATATATACCTGCAAATCCATCCTCTTTCGCTCTTTCTTTCCAATACCGGATCATATCATTATAAAAAGGAATGTTCCACAGCTTATAGATTAATACCACCGGCCGGTTATCTTTTTTCAGATACCTCTCATCTTTAAAATACGGCAGAAAATACTCATAATGTTTTGCCCATTCTTCTTTTTTTCCATATGTCTGCGGAATCAGAATTTCCTTATTACCGCCTGCTCCATGCCATGTTTTTGTCCAGGGCTCATTTGCCCATGCAAAACAATACTGAATAGGAATCTCCGGCTTATTACGCAAAATTTCCACCGGCTTTTCCAGAACCATTCTTCCCTGAAACCAATAATGGTAAAAACAAAAACTGTCCACCCCATATTCCCCCGCGAGCCCGGCCTGCCACTGCAATGTGTCCGGAGACAGCAGATTATAATAATTTTTATGCAAAGGTACACGCGGCTGCTGATGCCCTGCAAATAACGGTCTGTTCTTTTTTACATTTGTCCATTCCGTAAATCCGTTTCCCCATGCATCGTTATTTTCCGGAATCTCATGAAATTGTGGTAAATAAAATGATATTATTTTCATCTGCATACTCCTGTAAACTATACATTATGCGACCGCCCTGAAAGGGCGTGTCATTCTGGGATACCCGGAGGGTATACATTATAGAGAATAAATAATTTTATCCAAAGAAATGAATCTGTATGAACATTGATCCGACAAATTCTTTATTATTTCTTCCGCTGAAAGAAACGGTGTAATTACAATCGCATCCACCTTAGGCAAATGATCATTGGGATAATAAATTTCTTCTATCCTGGAATTTGTACAGCATACATCCCTGTCAATTCCATACATAATCTGAATATCCGTATCTTTTAATTCCTCTACAAAACGATTTGCCAGTTCTCCCATGCCATATACGGCAATTTTATTAATTCCTTCCCGATGAAAAAAATCTGCCAGTTCTTTTCCCTCATTTCGGCTAATCATCCACCGGTTTAACAGCTGGTAATATTCATAAAATTTATTTTCATTATTCTTCAGGCTGTTCTGCCAGAGCTTATTTTGATGTGCCCGCAGAAATACTTTCACAGCTGCGGCAATTCCCAGCGCTCCCAATAAATATTTTGATTTATTCATTCCATTCTCCTGACATCCTGAATCATTGTCCGTGGTTTTTCATACAGAATTTTATTTTCTGCAATTCCCATATTGACTAAATCTGCCCGAATCTGCTCTGCCAGCCTGTAATTATCTACTGCAATAAGCACGCCGTCGTAACAAATACTGCCAATTAATGATATACTTTCCACTGGCAGCCCTTTTCCTTTATAATCTTCAAACTGCCTGTCTGCCCACAGCACAACTTCCGCCGTATTCCACATCTGCAGGGCGCGAAAATAATCCTGTCCTACATTTCCGGCTCCATACAGGACAATTTTTTGCATTCCTTCTGATTTCAGCCTTCCATAAGGGGGCAGATAATACGGGATAACGACTCCATATCCAAAACCAAATTGTTTATTGATTCCCCGCAATATAAATTCCAGCATATAACGATCCAGCTGATCCATCAAAAGATCTGCATCCGGATGTGCCGTAAAAGTTTCTTTTAACTGCTGATAAAACCACGTAATCCGCTCAAAATACATCGTATCTGCCGTATGACAGACAGAACCTTCCCGCTGCCTGTAATGATAATATGCCTGTTTCAGAAAGACAACCCTGTCAGCATCAAGCAGGCAGGCATATACGCAGACGTCATCTTCCCCGTATTTAATACGATCATTTACGGCAAGCTGATGCTTGCATAATAATTCGCGT
>CAOKHR010000174.1 GCA_948468325.1 uncultured Lachnospiraceae bacterium
TGCCGAAAACGAAAAAATCAAAAAACTTTCGCATTTAATGTTGATATTTTCAATTAAGCTGAAAATTCAATTTGAATATTCCAAAATGATAGATAATATGGTATAATATCAGATTGTATCAGGTTCTTTGTATTAGAGCGTGTTTGAAAATCGATGCAGTAAAAATATAGAGAAAGGCGGAAATCCTTGAGAATAAAGGATTTTCGAGCAGGTATAGCAAGATATGAAACTAGGCATAGTAGGTCTTCCAAACGTAGGAAAAAGCACGCTGTTTAATTCGCTTACAAAAGCAGGTGCGGAGTCGGCAAATTATCCTTTTTGTACAATTGATCCCAACGTGGGAATTGTTCCGGTGCCGGACGAGCGTTTGAAGAAATTGGGGGATATGTACCACTCCAAAAAAGTGACGCCGGCAGTGATTGAATTCGTGGATATTGCAGGACTTGTAAAAGGTGCCAGCAAAGGGGAAGGATTGGGCAACCAGTTCCTTGCCAATATCCGTGAGGTAGACGCAATCGTACATGTGGTGCGTTGTTTTGAAGACGATAATATTGTCCATGTAGACGGAAGCATCCAGCCGGTGCGCGATATTGAAACGATAAATCTGGAACTTATTTTTTCGGATATAGAAATTTTAGAGCGGCGGATTGCAAAGACATCCAAAGGGGCAAGAAATGATAAGGCGCTTGCGAAAGAGTTAGATTTTCTGGAAAAGATCAAAGAGCATCTCGAGAGCGGAAAAATGGCGAAAACACTTACCTTATCAGATGATGAGGATGAGGCTGAATGGTTTAAGTCTTACAATCTTTTAACGGCCAAGCCTGTCATTTATGCTGCAAATGTAGCAGAGGATGACCTTTCGGATGACGGCGCATCGAATCGTTTTGTTCAGGAAGTAAGAAAGCAGGCGGCGGAAGAACAAAGCAAGGTATTTGTGATCTGTGCCCAGATTGAACAGGAAATGGCAGAGCTGGACGATGAAGAAAGAGCTATGTTTTTAGAAGAACTGGGATTGGAGGAGTTTGGGCTTGAGAAACTGATCCGGGCAAGCTACAGCATTCTTGGATTAATCAGCTATCTGACTGCGGGAGAAGATGAGACAAGGGCATGGACGATTATAAAAGGAACAAAAGCTCCTCAGGCTGCCGGAAAAATCCATACAGATTTTGAGAGAGGATTTATCCGCGCAGAAGTTGTAAACTATCAGGATCTTTTGGACTGCGGAAGCCTTTCGGCAGCCAAAGAAAAAGGAATTGTGGGTTTGGAAGGAAAAGACTATATTGTAAAAGACGGAGATGTCATGCTGTTTCGTTTCAATGTATAAGAATTGCAGCAGTTCTAGGACAAAACCGTTTGGAATAGACTAAAGAGAAAGAAAACAAAAGGTCTTTTTAATGCGTTTATGTGAGCTTCAGGAAAAAGAAGTAATTAATGTCTGTAACTGCAGGTGCCTTGGAAATGTAATGGATATAGAACTGGATGAAAAGACGGGGTGTATTCAGGCTCTGATTGTACCGGGGCCCTGTAAGCTTTTTGGCATGTTTGGACATGAATTTGAATTCTGCATACCCTGGAAATGCATTGTTCGTATTGGGCCGGATATTATTTTAGTGGAAATTAAAGAAGAAGATTGCAGAAGAAAACTATAGGGGGTTATGATGAAGTGTCCATATTGCAGCAGTGACAATACAAGGGTCATTGATTCACGGCCGGCAGATGACAACAGTTCTATTCGCCGCCGTCGTTTATGTGATGAATGCGGAAAGCGTTTTACAACATATGAAAAAGTAGAAACGATACCGCTAATCGTGATTAAAAAAGACAATAACAGAGAACAGTACGATCGTTCAAAAATTGAAGCAGGTATTTTGCGGGCCTGCCATAAGCGTCCAATATCGGTAGATCAGATCAATGCGCTGGTAGATGATATTGAAACGGAGATTTTTAACAGAGAAGAAAAAGAAATTTCCAGTTCCGTTATCGGCGAAATTGTAATGGACAAGCTAAAGGATTTAGAAGCGGTGGCATACGTAAGATTTGCATCTGTTTACAGGGAATTTAAAGATGTAAATACGTTTATGAATGAATTGAAAAAAATATTGGATACATAGGGTTTGCCCAGGGAGTTTATATGAGACATATTTTATATCCGGATGAATATCTGCGTTCCGCTTATGAAATTGATTACGACAGATTATATAAAGAAGGCTGCCGCGGATTGATTTTTGATATTGACAATACTCTGGTTCCGCATGGGGCTCCGGCAGACAAAAGAGCCATCCGGCTGTTTGCCCATCTGAAAGAATTGGGATTTGACTGTGTACTGCTGTCGAACAACAAAGAGCCGAGAGTTAAGACGTTCAGCGATAAGGCGGGAACGCGTTATATTTTTAAAGCAGGAAAGCCGAAGCCCCGTAATTTCAGGCGGGCTATGGAATTGATGCATACGGATGCAGACAGTACGGTTTTTATTGGCGATCAGATTTTTACCGATATTGCAGGGGCAAATCTGGCGGGGATACATTCGATTCTTGTAGAACCGATAAATCCAAAAGAGGAAATTCAAATCGTTCTGAAAAGGTATTTGGAAAAAATAGTTCTGTTTTTTTACAGGAGGAAGCGTTTATGAAGATTGCAGTTGCGAATGATCATGCGGCAGTAAAAATGAAAAATGAAATCATTTCCTTTGTCAAAGATCTCGGTTATGATGTACTGGATTTTGGGACAGACAGTGAAGAGAGCTGTGATTATCCCATATATGGCGAAAAAGTGGCAAACGCAGTTGTAAACGGTGAGGCGGACTGCGGTATTTTAATTTGCGGGACAGGCGTTGGAATTTCTATTGCGGCAAATAAGGTAAAAGGAGTGCGTGCGGCCGTATGTTCCGATGTGACGACGGCGAGGCTGGTAAAAGAACACAATAATGCAAATATTATTGCATTCGGCGCCCGTATCGTGGGAGCAGAACTGGCAAAAGATATTGTCAAAGCTTATCTGGAGGCAGAATTTCTGGGAGGTAAACATGAAAGGCGCATAAATATGATTTCAGAAATAGAAAAAAAGCAGGATTAAAATAAAAGACACAGGGCAGACTTTATAAAAAAGACGAAAGGATCGGTATTATGGCAAAACGAATTTTAAATATGACGCCGTCTGAACTGAAAAATCTTGAGAAGGAAGAGCTGATTCTGGCAATTGCAGGCAGTGAGGGAAGGACGCTGGCATGTGAAACGATAGGCATAACGGTTCCCATGCTGACAGACGTAACAAATGCGGAATTTGCAGCATCAATGGGAGCGGATATGATTTTGCTGAATATGTTTGATGTGCAGAATCCTGTGATTTACGGACTTCCGGAAGTGGATAAGATGGAGACAGTACGTGAAGTGAAACGGCTGACCGGCCGTATGGCAGGCATTAATTTAGAGCCGGTAGACGATGTTTATGCAGCAGAAAACGAAAAGACAATCTGGGCAATGAGCGCAGGACGCTATGCAACGGTTGAAAATGCCGTATTGGCACAGAAAATGGGTGTGGATATGATTGTTTTGACGGGAAATCCGGGCAATGGCGTAAGCAATGAGGCAATTGCTGCTTCCCTTCAGGCAATTTCAAAAGAAATCGGAGATAAAATTGTGCTTGTGGCAGGGAAAATGCATGCAGCCGGTATTATTGGAGAAGGAGGGGAAAATATTATTACAAAGGAAGATATTCGCCTGTTTGCAGAAGCAGGGGCAGATATTATCCTGATGCCGGCGCCGGGAACCGTTCCGGGCATTACTACGGAATATGTGAAAAATCTGGTGAGTTATGCGCACAGTCTGGGAAAACTGACGATTACTGCGATTGGAACGTCTCAGGAAGGAGCGGATACGGATACAATAAAGAGAATTGCCTTTGAGTGTAAGATGACGGGTACTGACATGCACCATATCGGGGATTCCGGTTATGTAGGTATGGCGCTGCCTGAGAATATTATGGCATACAGTGTTGCTATCCGCGGAATACGCCATACGTATCACAGAATGGCGCAGTCAGTAGTTCGATAGGCGTATTTTGCATATTTTGTCTAAAAATACCGTAAAAAGTACAAAATCAGTTGAAAAGTGTTATAATTTAAAACATAGTCAGAAAAAACAAGAGAAGGTAAATATGAGAAAGGAGTCAGCGAATGAAGAAGAGGTGTATTTCTTTTATATTGATTGCAGCCATGTTCGTAGCCATGGCTGCCGGAAATGTGGAAATGTCTGTTTGGGCACAAAGTGCAATGGATGGATTTGTAGAAGTTGCTGTTCCGAACGGAGATTTTGAGGGCGGTGAAACGGCATGGACATTTACCGGAACGCCGGTTTCGGAGGATAGTAAGTCCTATTGGAAAATATTTAGGCATACAGGAAACAATAATACGACAAATGTTTATGAAATATGCAGTGAAAAAAATACCCAAAACACAAAAAAATTTACCTGTTCACAGACAGTAACGGGATTAACCCCGGGAACTTATAAAGTATCGGTTCAGGGTTCCGGAGGAAACGATCCGGGAACGGGGACAGTAACATTGAAAGCAGGTGGAAAATCCGTACAGGTGAATCCGACCGCGTGGAACAATTTTATTACATATGAGACAGAGGCTTTTGAAGTCGGTGATGAAGGAACCTGTACAATAGAAATCATCAGCGAAGTAACCGGTCAATATTACAACATAGACAACGTTAAGCTCTGGTATCAGGGAGAAGCCGTGTCCAAAACAGTAGAGAGAGTGAAGGATATGACGATGAAAATACAGACCGGAAAGAGTTTTTCGGCCGTGGACCAGGCAGAGGTAATTTATACGGACGGCAGTAAAGCTTCGCTTCCGGTTGTCTGGAACAGCGGGGAATTGAGTGCTGTAGATACCCGGACGTCAGGAACTTATAAAGTGACAGGCAATGTGACTGTAGAAGGCAAAGACTATCCGGTCATTTTAAATGTGTCGGTGGTAAATCCGTCGGATTTGGTGCAGGAAGTGCAGAGTGATGCAATGGGACCGGTAGATTTTGATGAGAACTGGCAGTTTTATCTGGCTACGCGGACTCCCGAGGCAGCAGACGGAGGATTTGTCAGAGGTGTAAAAGATGCCGGAGATTATACAACGGCGGAAATTATTGCAGAAGATTTTGACGACATGAGCTGGAGAACGGTAGATGTTCCGCACGATTTCAGTATCGAGGGAAATAAAGTGTCTTCTTCCGTTGATTCTCAGGCATATCTGCAGGGAGGACTTGGATGGTACCGCAAGAAATTTACTGTTCCGTCTTCTTTACGGGGAAAAACGATTGCAATTGATTTTGAGGGAGTTTATCAGAACAGCGTTGTCTACCTGAACGGAAAAGAAGTGGGAAGTTATCCGAGCGGATATACCGGATTTGCACTGGATGTAACGGAAGATTTGAAATATGGTTCCCAAAACGTTCTGGTGGTAAAGGTACAGAATATGTCGCCTTCCGGCCGCTGGTACACAGGAAGCGGAATTACCCGCCCGGTTCA
>CAOKHR010000175.1 GCA_948468325.1 uncultured Lachnospiraceae bacterium
CTGACGCGCGGCGTAAATAAATACCACATTATACGTGCAACACTGGAATCTATTGCGTTTCAGGTAACAGATGTGCTTTCCGCTATGAAAGCAGATTCCGATATACCGCTTTCTGCTTTAAAAGCAGACGGCGGCGCAAGTGCCAACAACCTGCTGATGCAGATGCAGTCCGATTTCATCGGCGCACCGGTCAAACGCCCTGTCTGTGTAGAAACTACTGCTCTGGGAGCCGCTTATCTCGCCGGACTTGCCGCCGGCTACTGGAAAAGCAAAGAAGACCTTGTGAAAAATCAAACGACAGACCGCATTTTTACACCTGAAATTTCAGAAAAAGAGCGTGAACAAAAAATAAAGACATGGAAAAGAGCCGTTGCCTGTTCCTTTGGCTGGGCAAAAGAAGATTAAGATACGTCAATGATAATCCAGATGAAAGGATAAAAAAATGAGACAAAAAATCAAACAGAAACAGAATGAACAGATGCCGGATTTGCTGATTCCGATTTTAATTGTAATCTGCATTCTGCCTCTTGTTGTGCACCTGGTCATCTACAGCTGCGGTTACAGCAAATATGACTGGTATTCTGAAAATGATATTTTAAGCGATTTTTACTGCTGCTATAAAGGAATTATCTTTCAGATCGTCGGTGCATTTACTGTCATAATTCTCGCCTTTCGGATGGCATTGTACAGGGAAAAAAGAAAACCCGTATGCTGTTATTTTCCATTGCTGGGTTACGGAATTTTCGTAATATTATCCACCGCTTTTTCCGTCAATCCCAGTGCTTCCTGGACGGGGAATTTTGAATCTTTTGAAAACTGCCTGGTGCTTCTTTTTTATACGGCAGTCTCTTTCTATGCCTATCAGATTCCAAAGAGCAAAAAGGATTATAAAATTATCTGGTACGGAATTTTTGCAATATCACTTGTTATGATTATCATCGGAATGTTTCAGGTATTCCATCATGATCTGATGAATTTTCCCTGGATAAAACGCCTTTTCATGTCGGCTGAAGATTATCAGGCATACGGCAGCGAAATTGAAGACACATTCAGCGGAAACAACGTTTACCTGACGCTATACAACCCCAATTATGCAGGTATTTTTCTAAACCTTTTATTTGCCGTCGTATTTGTTATGTTTTTGAGCGAATCTTCCAAAAACAAAAAAATCCCCTACGGTATTATCTCCGTGCTGCTCGCCGTGCTGACCTGGTATACCTACTCCAGAATGTCGCTGATTACGCTCATCCTTACCGTTATTCTCGCCATACTGAAAGAAAGCGGCCAAAACGGCAGAAAAACAACTCTTTTTTTGATTGCAGGAAGCACGGGACTCGCTATGGTACTGCTGATTCTGGATGCGGCAGGCGGCGGCAAATATCTCGGCCGTATGATTGATAAAAACGACAGAGAGCCTCTGGAAAGGCTTATCACAAACGAAAACGGCATATCCTTAGTTTACGGTCAGACGGATGAAGCTCATCCGGACAGTTTGCAGCCGGTAGAATATGAAATATCCATAGAGGACGAAAAACTTTTCTGCAAATGGGAGGGAAAAGAAATTTCTGCAGAAGCAGGCGATACTTTAAAGCTTCCCATGGAGGAAGACAGCGAGGCATTTTTTGAAAAAGAGAATGGGCGGATTGTACTTTATCTGGCAGATACTACTCTGTTTTTCGTTCAGGAAGACGGCGGCTATGCATATATGAATTTCAGCGGAAAGACATTTCCCCTGCAGGATGTCCGAAAAGCCGATTTTCACGGACTGGAATATCTCGGTTCCGCCAGAGGATATATCTGGTCGCGGACTCTGCCGCTGCTGAAAGACCGCTTTCTGCTTGGCAGCGGACCGGACACTTATGCAGAAGTATTTCCGCAGGAAGACGTAGCCGGTAAAATCGTATACGCAGACAATCCTGACCGCGTTATAGAAAAGGGACACAACGATTATCTCACCAAATGGGTACAGACGGGCGGTCTTTCCCTCCTCTGCCTCCTCGTTTTTTATGCAGTCATCCTTTACTGCGGATACCGGACTTATTTTAAAAAAAATAAAGAGGATGAAACAGATTACCGCCAAAGAATCGGGTTTGGCTGCTTTTTAGGCTGCATCAGTTTTATGGTGTCCTCACTTGCAAATGATTCCACGCTGCAGACTGCTCCGCTCTTTTGGGTATTTGCCGGAATCAGCCTTGCATGCTGTTCTGACTCCTGTACGGCTGTCTTTACATTTAAACTCCCGCATGCTATACTTAAAAACAAAAAAAGGAGGACTTCATAATGTCACATAACGTAAAAGGATTATCTGCCGAAGAAGCTTTGGCTAAATTGCAGGAAGGAAATAAAACCTACTTAAATGCATCATCAAATCCCGGTAATATTTCACCCGAAATCCGTAAAGACACCTGCACGAACGGACAGTTTCCCTATGCAGTTGTCGTAACCTGTTCTGATTCCCGTGTAATACCGGAAAGCATTTTTTCAGCCGGAATCGGTGAACTCTTTACCATCCGCGTTGCCGGAAATGTCATCGGCAACCATCAGCTCGGCAGTATTGAATATGCGGCAGACCACCTTGGTTCAAACCTTGTCGTAGTACTCGGCCACACAAACTGCGGCGCTGTAGGAGCTGCAATCGGCGGAGGCGCAGAAGGCTTTATCAAGTCTATCACAGACGAAATTAAATCTGCAATCGGTGATGAAAAAGACGCCTACAAAGCCAGCTGCCTGAATGTGAACAACAGCATAAAACGGATTACGGATGCAATTGATATTCCATCGTTAAAAGTTGTCGGCGCTATTTATAATATCGAAGACGGAAGCGTAGAATTTATGAAATAATTTTACATTTCCATCTGTACCGGAGGTATGTATGGATTTTCAGCAGGAAGGATATACATCCCAGATTCCACGTCCGGACAAACGTTCCAAAGGCATGTCTTTAGCCTCTATGGTCTTAGGCGTTATTGCTCTGGTCACATGCAGCTGTATCTATGCGGCTGCTGTCTGCGGTTCCTTAAGCATCATGCTTGCGCTTCTCTCAAGAGGCGGTGAAATGACCCTGGATTCCCAGGCAAAAGCGGGCCTGATTTCAGGCGGCATCGGACTGGCCATGACCCTTATCATCTATATCGGCGCATTTCTTATCATGCTGTACCAATATGGCGGAATCGAAGGAATCATGCGGGAATATATGAATCTTTACAACGTAGATACGCTGGAAGAATTATATCAAAGCCTGGGTGTAATCTAATATTTTTAATATATCTATACCAAATGCCGTCAAAGCAATGTCTTTGACGGCTGTATTTATGATTATCACTGCAAATGCCAGATAAATATACAGATGGCGGTAATGCATGCCGACTTTGTATCTGCAGCCCGATAATTTTTCGATTGTATGCGAAATCATGAACCAGATATAAACCGCGGCAGCGTAAAGCACAACCGGATGATAGAGAAAGGAAATGAAAAATTTCCCCTCAAGCAGCGTTTCCACTGCTCTGGTGCCTCCGCATCCGGGACAATAAAGTCCGGTCACCCGATGCAGTATACAGGGGATGTAAAACTTCCCCCAAATTTCTGCAGGTAAAATTCTTCCGGCCATATAAATCACAACTCCCATACACGGAAGGCAAAGACCGATTATATAAAGATTATGCTCTAACTTCCTTCTTTCTTTTAAATCCATTCCTACACTTTCTTTCGGCTTGAGTTTTTATTTGATTCTGTTATAATAATATCAGTCATGTCTTTTGTAAAGGAGAAAATAAATCATGAAGCTTACAGCAAAGGAATTGAAACGTCAGGCAAGAGAATCCTTAATCGGCCGCTATGGTGTTCCCATGGCTGCTTTTGTCCTTACCGAATTGATTATACTTCTAATCAATCTTCCGTTTAATCTGTCTTTCCAAAGCAATCCCGGTACGTTTCAGATTATCGTATTTTCACTTGCCTCGTTCATCATTTCGCTGCTTTCTGCCGTGCTGAACTGCGGACAGATCTATATTCATTTAAACCTGTCCCGCAAAAAGGGATATAACATAACGGATTTGTTTTATTTCTTTACCAGACGTCCCGACCGGATTATTCTTACGGAGCTTTTGGTGACATGTATTTTTTTGATTACTCTGCTGCCCGCCGCTCTATGCAGTTTTGCCGCTTACTTTATTATAAATACGGCACCGTTTTATATTCTGACTTTCATCGTCTGGATTCTGACGTGTGCGATACTGACTGTGATCTCTTACCAGTACCATCTCGTTCGTTATCTTCTGATTGAACTGCCGGAAGAAAGTCCTGTCGGCATTTTGCGCAAAAGCCGCCAGCTTATGTCGGGAAACAAGGGCAGGGCATTTTATATCAGCTTAAGTTTTATCGGTATGACAATATTGTCGCTGTTTTCTTTTGGAATTTCTCTGCTGTGGCTGACTCCCTATATGACCCAGACACAGGTAAAATTCTACCAGAACATTATTTCAGAAATAGGAAAAGCTTAAAAAACAGACAGCAGAATTTTATCTCTGCTGCCTGCTTTTTTCTATTTTAATCTCCTAAATACTCCTCAATTTTTTGTAAAATCTGATTTACACATTCTTCCACATCACTTGCCTGCGTATCTACCACAACATCCGGCTTCTCCGGTTTCTCGTAAGGGCTTGTAATTCCGGTAAAATCATAAATCTTTCCGGCACGTGCTGCTTTATAAAGACCCTTAACATCCCTCCGCTCACATTCTTCCAGCGGAGTGTTCACATAGACTTCAATAAAACGATCTCCTATAATCTCTCTGGCGCTTCTTCTGTCTTTCCGATAGGGTGAAATAAACGCTGTCAGTACAATCAGGCCCGCATCATTCATCAGCTTGGACACTTCTGCAATCCTGCGGATGTTCTCGATTCTGTCTTTCTCTCCAAAGCCCAGATTTTTATTTAAGCCCATCCGGATGTTATCTCCGTCTAAAAGCATGGTATGCTTACCCATGGAAAACAGCCGCTTCTCAAGCGCATTTGCAATCGTCGACTTACCGGAACCGGAAAGCCCCGTCATCCAGATTGTCATTGCTTTCTGGTTCAGCTGTCCCTCACGCAGCTCTTTGGTAACGTCCATATTGTGCCAGTAGAGGTTATTGTCTTTCTGGATGTCGTGCTTCACTACGCCGCAGGCAGACGTCATATTTGTCAGTCTGTCAATTAAAATCAGTGAACCCAAATCTTTATTTCCGGAAAATTCATCAAAAACAATTTTGCTTCCCGTTGAAATTTCACAAAATGCAATTTCATTTTTTGAAATAGTATCTGTCTTTACTTCTGCTCCGGTATTCACATCAATTTTATATTTGATGTTCATAATTGTCGCCGGAACCTGCTGTGTTCCAATCTTTAAAAAGAAATTCCTGCCTGCTGTAAGATTATTGTCATCCATCCACAAAATAGATGCCGCAAACATAGAGCCGACTTTCAGTCCGTAATCTTTTTCTAATACACAGCCCCTTGAAATATCAATTTCCGTATCCAGG
>CAOKHR010000176.1 GCA_948468325.1 uncultured Lachnospiraceae bacterium
TATTGTCAATAGTAAAAGCTCCATTAAAAGTTCAAAATTCACATTTGCACGGAGACGTGCTTTCGCTTTTTCCAACCCCTGCAGTATCTCCTGAATTCCTCCATAGGAGCTGTGGCTGGCCGCTTTCTTAATACTGTATACTTCGTCGCGAAAAACCAGTTTATTGGCGTCTGCCGTTGCTTTGTATATAAGAACATCGCGGTACCAGACCATCATCAAATCCAGATAATCGGTAATCTCTAATTTATAATCGGTAATTTTTTTTATCTCTCTCGTTATATCATTCAAATCCATATCATCCAGACGTTTAATCATCTGTAAAAGAGTATCCTTCATCTCGTTAAAATTTTCAGATGAAGCCAGCAAAACGGCCTTGCCTACGTTTCCCTGGGCAAATGCAACGCATAAATCTGCCTGATAATCTACAACGCCTTTTTCTTCCATTAAAAACTTCCGTATTTTCTCATCACTGACTGCTTTTAAATCGAGGCGCACGCATCGGGAAAGAATCGTAGGCAGAAATCCGTCTGCATTTGTCGTCAGCAAAATGATAATGGCATAGGCGGGCGGCTCTTCGATTGTTTTCAGAAGAGCATTCTGCGCCTGTGTATTCATTTTTTCCGATTCATCAATAATATAAATTTTATATCTGCTGGCATAGGGTTTTAATACAATATCATCATTGACCTGTGTGCGTATGTCGTCTACTCCGATGGTATTTGGCTTCTCGTGGCCGACATAAATAATATCCGGCTGATTTCTTCCTGCTGCCTGCCTGCAGGAATGACACTCCATGCAGGGAGACGTACCACCCTTTTCACACTGCAGCGCAGCTGCAAATGCTTCCGCCAGCATCATTTTACCCGAGCCGTCCGCACCGTTTAAAATATATGCATGGCTTATTTTATCCATGGAAATTGCATTCTGAAAATACTCTATTATTTTTTCATGTCCGATTATCTTTGAAAAATCACTCATTTTGTTCCTTTCTATGTAAATATGTCTAATATTAATCCCTGAATCTCGCCGATTTTTTCTAATATACTAAGATGGTCTTTCTCATCTTTTACCAGTTCGCTTGCCAGTTCATCTAAATTTGCATCTATCAGGCGGATAATTCCGTATACCCTGTGTCTTCCTTTCCGATCCAAAAAATTTTCTCTGGAAAACTTATGGGAGCGGTTCACAACTTCATTTAAAAAATCTTTCACCAGACCCCTGTATTTTTTCATATCGCGGATGTCCATATGCTGCGCAATCCGCTCGCCCTGATTCGTAATCTGGTCTAACAGGGCATTTAAACGCTCCTGCAGCTGCGCTTCACCGATTGCACTTGTCAGCGCAAATTTGAAGTTTCCATCCGCTTCGGGAGTTTTGGCAACTGCCTCTGCCGCCGCAGCCGGTGTCATTTCATTTACCCTTATTTCCATCTGGTACACTCCTCTTTAAATAAATTTATGGATAAATGCTGTAATTTCTCTATACACATTCTCTAAATCTTCATTCAAAAAACGCTTTTTTATTCCCGCATCCGCAATCTTTTCTTCCGAAAAGTCTTTCTCATCTGCCAGAAATCTTCTGCACATTTCGGCATATTTCGGTTGGGCCTGAAGACGCTCGCGCTCCAGCGCTCTTTGCAGGCGCAGCCCGTCTTCTGCTTCTATATAGACAGGAACTACAAAAGATATTCCAAAATAATCTCTGATTTTTTTAAAAGACTCTAATGTCGCTATCATCAGGTAATTATGCTCTGCCAGATTAATCTGCCCGTCGTTTACCGTAAAATACTTCCATACGCCGTGTACCGTATGATAAGCCCGCATTTCAATTACCCTGCCTGCGTCTTCCAACTCTTTTAGTTTTTTCTCATCCGTAAAAAAATATTCCCTTCCGTTTGTTTCTCCAAAACGAATTGGTCTTGTTGTATAAGGAACGATACGTGACAGGGAAAGTTCTCTATTTGCTGTCAATCGTTCATAAAGAGTATCTTTTCCGGAAGAACTCTTGCCCATAATACAAAAAATTTTTCCCATATATCCTCCGGACGTCAGGCTGTTGACGTTTTTATAAACCCACAACTATACCGCTTCAAGTATAATATATTATCTAAAAGTTGACAATGTTTATCTTTTCATTTATTATATCGGCAATTCCCTGTAAATTCAGCCGGTATTTCAGACATTTACGGATATTTTTTATAAAATGAAAGTCAATGGCTTCACCCGGTAGAAGCAGGGGAATTCCCGGCGGATACAGACAGACCATACAGCCTGAAATCTTTCCTTCTGCCTCATCAAAAGACACTTCTTCTGCCGGAAGCTCCATTGCTTCATGAATCTCCATCCGTTTTTCTTTTGGTTCATACAGACTGCGTATCAGTTCTTTTTTTTCATCCTGCGTTTTTTTCCTTATATGCGCAATGCTTTCATCTGTTTCTTTCAATGCCTGAGAAAGCCTTAAGAATCCTGTTTCCGTATCCATAATACTTGTCATGCCGAGCACATAAAATCCGGAAAACATCTCCATCTGCAGATGATATTCATGCAGCAGCTGCCTGTAAAGAATTTCTCCGCTGATATTTGTATTTTCAGCCGAAATCACAATTTTAGACAAATCCAAATCGAAAATTTCTGTTTCCGTAAAATCCTGCTTTCCCATAACGTGAATATTCCTTAGTGTTTCTGTATTTTTGTAAAAATCTGACAGAAGCTTCACATAATTGCCGAAATATTCCGCTCCGTTTACCTGTAAGAAGCGGATACATTTCTCCATTCCCGCCATCAGCACATACGACGGCGAACTTGTTTCATAAATGTCGAGATATTTTTCAATTTCATGCGCAGAAACATAATCTGAATTTAAGTGCAGAAGCGCCGTCTGCGTCAGTGACGGCAGGACTTTGTGCATACTCTGAATTACAATATCCGCATGCAGCCGCACAGCCGTTTGCGGAAATGCCCTGTGAAATCCAAAATGCGCTCCATGTGCTTCGTCTACAATCAAAGGTATCTTATATTTATGTACAATTTCTGCAATTGCTTTCACATCGCTTACAATTCCCTCATAAGTAGGAGAGGTAATAATTACTGCCTTAGTATCCGGATTCTCTTTCAGCTTTTGTCTTACTTCCTCCGGCGCGACTGCTCCTGAAATGCCAAATTCTGTCATACAGGGATTCAGATATACCGCAGAAAGATGCCGCAGATATGCCGCATGATAGGTAGATTTATGTGCATTTCTGGCCATTAAAAGCTTTTCCCCCGGCCGGACTGCCGCAGAAACTGCTGCAAGAATTCCGCACGTGCTTCCGTTCACAAGATAATAACTTTTCTTTGAACCGTAAACTTCTGCTGCCCTCTCCTGTGCTTCTTTAATTACGCCATTGGCATCATGGAGATTGTCAAATCCTTCAATTTCTGTAATATCTATAGCATAAGGATTTGTCATAGAAAAAAAATTCCGCTTGTGTCCCGGCATATGAAACGGATAATAATCACTATTTGCGTAAGCTTCTAATTTTATATCCAGCATTTTTTCTCCTTACAAAAAGCGGTTCAATTCCGGCATCCAGTCTCCAAAAAATACCCTGTCTTCTATGACTGCCTCCCAGATGGGACCAAAGAAATTTAAAAACCGCTCAATTACAGTCTCCCAGGAAGGCTCTCTGCTGTTTACAGAGCGTAAGAATACTTTCCATTTCTTTTTCATATATGTATAATTTTTATATCCGGCTATAAAATCAAGTAAATTTTTCTCTTTGGAAATTCCTGATTTGCCGCACTGTTCATCCATGTATTCTTTCGTCTTTCTGCCGTCTATACTTTCTTTATCCAGCAGCTCATAAATGTCATAGTATGCACCGATATTTGTAATCAGCTCCAGTTTCGTAATAATTTCAAAAAAATTTTCCGTTAAAATTTCTTCTGTGGACAGACTGTTATAAGACACTGTAATTTCCGGATACATCATACAGGCAAAGCTTTCTTTTTGAGAAATTCGCTTTTCGTCCATTAACAGATATACTTTTAAAGAGACAGGAACTTTCATGTCCTCCACTTCTGCCAGAAGCTGCAGCTTAAGGAATTTCCTCGAAAATATTTCCCTCTGGTAAAACGCTATGCCGCTGTCTGTTTTTCCATAAAACAAATCCTCCTTAAGGCTTTCCGCAAGTTCCTCCATAATCTCTTTTTCTGTTTTCTCTTCTTCTTTTGAAATCGTATAAACATATTCCAGATTTAATATAAGCTTTTTTTCATACTGCGTTCTGCCCAAAACGGAATGATTCCTGAGATAAAGCTTTTCTCCATATTCCGATTCGCTGATTCTATATACTATATCCTCTAAGACAGCGCCTCCCAGTATATTGGAAAACGGAAGATTCCATTCTTTGGATTTTTCCAAAAGATTTTCATAACTCAGAGGTTCTTTTTGCATCAAAGCCACACCCCGATTATATTATGTACTTTCTGTAAAACTTTTCTTTCTCTCGCAATACGCAAAAGCTCCGAAATATCTTTCGTACTGTCTGCGATAAATGCCAGAAGCGCCCGCTTAAATACATCTCTGTCCAGCTTTTCTTCATATTTCAGACAATCGCAGAGCAGCCGCTCTTTCGTATAAATTTTCATGCTTCCTGCCTCAAACGGAATTTCTGTCACACCTGACTTTAATACATCAGGTTCTGTATAATAGGGTTTAATTACCGGATATTCTAACTTAAATCTGGATTTTGAAGTATTTTTATCCACAGCAATATGCCATGCATATGGTTTCTGCTCAATATAATGATAATAATAAAGTGCGCTGTCCATACAAAGTACACCGTCTGGAAACAACCCCAGAATAAGATCCTCTTCCGAACGCTCCTTATATCCAAAAGAATAATATCCGTTTTTTACACGCTCTAATGTCCCGTCTTTAACCCACGCAAGAATTCTCCTGTAATCCACCCCAAGACTTATTATCTGATTTGTCTTTATAATTCCGCCGTTTTCATCCATTTTTTTTCTTATTTCGGATAAAAGATATTCTGTTTTTTCTCCTCTTGTCATCTTTTCCATATAATTTTCCGCTCCATATTTTTATCAGTGGCGTTTTCTTATTATTATAAAATCTTTTTCTCTTTCTGTCAATTTAAAAAAGGAAGCTGCTGCTCCCTTTTTAAAACCACTTATGGCGGTTTCCCCACATTTTGTTCTTTTTAATCGTCTTATATGGAGATCTTTCTCTGCCTCCTATCCTTAATTTCCTTTTAATATTATAAAAATTATCTGCCAGTTTCCAAATAAGCAAAATCAACGCTATAACTCCTGCTATACCGGAAAGTACTATAAAAACCATTTTCAAATCAATTTGAAACGTTCTTTCCCGGCTGTCTTTGCCTTTCCCGTTTTCCTGGCCTGCGGCATTTTCCGTACCGCTTTCATCCTTAAATTCAAATGTCTCTACTTTTACATCGGAAGCCATAATATCCGCTCCGCCTACCGGACGGTCTGCATAAGTATAAAG
>CAOKHR010000177.1 GCA_948468325.1 uncultured Lachnospiraceae bacterium
GTCTCTAGCAGAAGATGTAACAGGGACACAAGGCGTGATTTCCAGTTTTAAGACACTGGACGAGGCGGCAGATACAGAAATCATTCAGCATGACGCCCATATCAATCATGGCAATTCAGGAGGCCCGCTTGTAACGGCAGACGGCAACGTCATTGCAATTAACACGTTTATTACCGGCGACGGGGCGGAATACAGCGGTTCGGTTGTGATTGATTATGTGATAGAAGCATTAAACAATCTCGGAATTTATTATGAAACAGGGGCAGGAACAGCAGAAGAAAACACGGAAAAGGAAAATAATACAGAAAAAGAAGCAAATACAGGAAAAGAAGAAAAAGAAGAAGTAAAGGAAGAACAGGACTTCTCTGTTACTTTAGGGATTCTGGCAGCCGCCGGGGCAGTCGGTATATTGATTGGCATTATACTGATTATTGGTTTTGCAAAAAAACAGCCGGAAGAAAACCATGAGGAAAACCGGCCAAAAGACAGCGGCTTTCGCCTGCAGGGAGTATCCGGAGTTTTTTCCGGAAGAAGATACGCGATTAACGAGCGAATCCATATCGGAAGAGATCCGCAGAGCGAACTCGTATATCCGGCAGGGACTATGGGAATCAGCAGCAGGCATTGTGAAATTATGCTGCAAAACGGAGAGGTTTGTCTGTTGGATAAGGGATCTACATACGGCACATTTGTAAACGGCGCGCGCATACAGCCCAATCGTCCGGTTGTCATACACGCAGGAGAAACATTTTATCTCGGGCATCCCGGGGAAAGCTTTGTCATTATAGATAAAAACAGAAATCTGTAAATCGAAAGGAAATGGTCAAATGAAAAAGAAAATCATATATTTTAGTTTATGCTTTATTACATGTCTGCTGCTTGCTATGGGAAAAACGAAGAACGTACAGGCATCGCCGGTGTATCAGTCGATAAAGATATATTCGGATATGTCAAAACAGGAAAGGACCGTTGGAAATACAACATTTTCATGGGGAAGGAAAGATCTGGATATACAGTTTTATGCATCAATAAACGGAAATAAGAAGTTATTGCTTTCCGCACGCAATATAAATTCTGAGATTGTGACAAATGGAAAAGTAGTGTATTGCATAGCGTCTTTGTCCAATGAGCCATATAAGCTGTATCGAATTTCTGTCACTGGCGGTGTAACCGGACAATATATGATTGATGACGATTCTTTCTGGAATATTAAAGGCTTTTATAATAACAAAGTCTTTTATTTGCATACAAAAACACTTTTTAGTTATGATATACAATCAGGAAAGAAAGAAGTTGTTTCAAAAAATTTGAATGAGGCAAGGCAGTATGGAAAATATATTTATTTAACCGGATCGCCAAATGACTTTACAATCAAGGTTTATAACGCAAAAACAGGAAAAATTAAAACCATATGTAAAACCATCCCTTATTATGATATTGTTTCCGGAAATATCTATTATCTGGATTGCCTGAAACTTAAGCCGGATGGAGGAAGGACGCCCGGTCTTGGAGTTTATCTTGTTGTTTCTTTAAAGAAGTGCAAATTAGACGGAAGCGGTAAGAAGACGCTGCTAAAACGGCTGGACGTACAGACATTTATGTCGATAAAAATCACAAAAAATTCGATTACCTATTATAATTCACATAATAAAAAAGTAAAAAGGAAGTTTTGATATTGGGAGGGCAAAGAATGAGGAATGGTATAAAAAGAATATTGATTCTGTTCCTTGCGGTTATCCTTGCGGCTGGAAGTTTTTGCGTGAGCAGGTCTGTCCGGGCGCAAGGAGTAGAGCAGGAAAAAGAGCAGATGGATGATTTGGAAGAACAGTCTGAACAAACACAAAACATGTCTGGTTCAGATAATCTTTCAGAGTATGACATTTGGATGGCGCAAACCATGATACATGGGTTTGAAAATACCGGGAACGGACTGTATCCAATGTTTCAGGGTTTTTCAGATCCTGTCTACAAACAATTAGGAGAATATCTGCTGGAAGATAAACTGCAAGTGGTTTTATCATCAAGTTGGAGCATATATTTTAATAGCGAATACAGAAATCAGTTTGCAAATGAACAAAAATATATTTACGAAATCTTTCTTATGGGATTTTTGAAATATGAGGCTGAAAGCAGCAGCATAGCTATTGAATTAGAGAACAGTGAAACAAAGTTTAGTGTGAAACTTTTAGAACTTTTAGAAGATCTTTTGGGCGATACAATAAAAAATAAAGATGATTATATAAAAAATATGTCATCGGAAGAAGCTGCTGGGTTTTTCAAAAAGGTTACGGATAATTATGCAGGTATTAAAGATTTAAACAATAGTATTTCAGAAGTAAAAGATTTTGTTGATAATGGAAAGGAATTAATAGATGCAGTTTCAGAATATCTAACACTCAAGCAGGCAAAAGAAGAACGTGTCTCTTTAATAAAAGCAGCAAGGGATGCCTGTGCAGATTCAGATTCCCCAAACTCTGATTTTATAAAGGCAGCAGATGATATAATCAAGGCTTTGAAGAGTTCGGTACCGGAATATGTCGTGGGGAAATCTTTAGATTATGCCTGGAAACAGTGCCTTGATACAGGGTGGGATGCTTTTTGTGAATCAGATCCTGTCTTAAAAGGCATAGATCTGGGTGTTTCAGGTCTGAATGCCTGTTTTAATACGGAAGAAAAAGCATCTGACAATCTAAAACTGGCAATACTTTATATTGTGGACTGTTATATGAAATTAGGAATGATGAATGCAGCTTCTGATTTTATGGGCAGTGATACAGAGATAAACGGCCAGTCGTTTATAACCTGTTTTCAGGCATATGCACAGTTTCAGATGTATGGAAATGATTTTGCCAAAACATGGCTTAAGGATTATCTTGACGGAGGGCTTTTAGCAGATGCAATAAACAATCTTTTTTACAGTGAGAATATTACAACAGCAAATGATCTGATTTCCCTTAGTGATTCACAGACAGCGAACAGAAAAAAATTATTGGAGCTTATTGATAAATATTCCGATATTTACTGGAAATTAAAAAAGAAAGAGGAAGAAAAAGATGTTGTCCGTGATGTCGTATTAGTCTTAGACCGTTCCGGGAGTATGGACGGCGAGCCCATGGATCAGACAAAAGAAGCGGCTCTTAACTTTTTGGATACGGTATTTGAACAGGAAGAAGCATCCAGAGTAGCCATTGTTACATATGACTCTCAGTCTTATGTAAATTGCGGACTGACGACAAATAAGCCGGAACTGACCTCATGCATTGAAAATATTTATGCCGGTGATACGACAAACATGTACTCTGGTCTGCAGGAAGCAGACCGGATGCTTCAGGAGAGCACGATTGAAAAGAAAATTATCGTCCTGATGTCAGACGGACTTCCAAATGAGGGCGTATCCGACAGTTCCGGTTATTCCGAGCCTCTGCTTCAGTTTGCGGCAGAGATGAAAAGTAACGGATATTATATTTATACACTCGGATTTTTCATGTCCGTAGATTCCAGTGAAATTTACAATGCCCAGCAGCTGATGGAGGGGATTGCAAGCCCCGGCCTGCACTATGAAGTAGAGTCCGCGGATGATCTGGTATTCTTTTTTGAGGATATTGCAAACCAGATTTCCGGTACGAGGTATGTCCATATCCGCATTGCATGTCCGGTAGATGTAACAGTAAAAAGCGGCGAAGACGTGCTTTCTTCCAAAGCAGATGCGGAGAGTAAACGAGCGCCGTTTGGTACGCTGACTTACGAAACAATACAGGATGAAGACGAAAACGGAAACATAAGCGAAGACCGTGTAAAAATACTGCGTCTGAATATGGAAAAAGACTACGATGTGGAGATTGAAGGATACGGAACCGGAACCATGGACTATACCGTCAGTTTCCCGAATGAATCGGGAGAATACGACGATGTCAGGTCATTTCCGGGTATTGAAGTAACAGAAACTACAAAGGCAGCGTCAAATACGGGTGCCGCAGACGCTACCTATCTGGAAGTAGATAAAGACGGAGACGGCAAAGCAGACATTACTTATAAAACAGAAGCAAACGGAAAAATGGAAGAAGTAAAAGACGATACGGTTTTGTATATTGTTTTGATTGTAACGGCTGTATTTGTAATTCTTATTTTAATCCTAGTGATTGTTCTGATACGCGTATCCGGAAAAAAGAAAAACAGCGGCCAGGGAGGAAATATAACAGGAGAAATTTGCGGAGCCTTTGGAATTTACCAAGGAAAAAGCTATCCGATCGGACCCGGCGGAAAATGCATCGTCGGGAGAAAAACCTCCTGCGACATCCAGCTGGTACACGGACAGGTCAGCAGAGTGCACTGCATCATCGAGATGCTGCCGGACGGCGTATATCAGGTAACAGATTATTCTTCCAACGGTACATTTTATAATGACCAGAAGCTGAAAAACAAACAACCCTACCGGCTGCCGAAAGGAGCGCTGCTCGCCATTGGAGATGCGGATAATATATTGGAACTAAAGTAACGAAATGTAATATAATAACAGTGTCAGGGCATATAGAAACTATATGCCCTGTTTTTTAAATTTTGCTTAATACAGGAAGACCGGTTAAATAACTTAAAATTGAAAGCTATTACCCAAAATATATTAAAAACATGTCAGAAAATAGAGTGAAAAATAAGATAAGAGATGTTATAATATCTAAAAGGTAATGTTTTAAGCACGAATACGCTTTTAATACAATATAAATATACAAGACGAGAAACGGTGGAAAATTGGGAAAAAAAGATACGATAACGAAAGAATATATGCGTAATCCGGTAGTGTTTGCGGATGCATTTAATAAATACTTATATCATGGCAGGCAGATGATAAAGCCGGAAAAACTGAGAGAACTGGATACTACAGAGATCACCGTTCCATATGGGAGTGGTGATGCAGGCGTACCGGAACAGAAATACAGGGATGTACTCAAAATGATGATGACAGACGGAGATATAGCATATTGTCTTTTGGGGATAGAAAACCAGAGCGACATTCACTATGCCATGCCAGTGAAGAATGGCTTATATGATTTCATGCAGCTTGCGCATCAGGCAGCGGAAACAGCAAAGTCACATAGACAGGAAAGAATTGATAAAGTTGGAGAAATTACTTATAAACCATCACAAGATGAATACTTGAGTGGATTCTATAAAACAGATAAGCTGCTGCCCGTGATAACGTTAGTTGTCTTTTATTCAGCGGAAAGATGGGATGGGCCGCTTACATTGAGGGAAATGTATTCTGTGACTGATGAGGCCGTTATGCAGTATATGCCGGATTATAAAGTCAACTTAATTGCGCCGGAAAGGATGTCAGAAAGAGAAATAGAGGAATTTAGGTCCAGCCTGAAAGAGGTTATGTTTTATATAAAGTATTCAAAAGATAAGAAAAAACTACAGGAAGTGACGCAAAAAGATAAGAATTTTCGCAATCTGGAACGGCAGGCAGCGGAAGTGATTCGTGTGATAACTAATT
>CAOKHR010000178.1 GCA_948468325.1 uncultured Lachnospiraceae bacterium
GTCATATCTTCCAACAGACGGTTCTCTTTCCATTTTTTTGCCCATAACCGGAACATATTCTATTTCCTCCTCTGTCTGTTTGCTTCATACATCAAAATGGCCGCTGCAGTTGCTGCATTTAAAGATTCTACTTTTCCCTCCATCGGAATTTTAATACGCGCATCTGCCAAAGCTGCCGTTTCTTCTGTCAGCCCTTTGCTTTCATTTCCAATTAAAAATCCGCACATTCCTTTATAATCCGGTTCATCGTACATTTTTTCCCCGTTTAAATATGCCGCATAAAACTTTGTGCCGCTGTCTTTGAACTGGCGGATTGTCTCCCTGAAATCTTCTGCCGCAAAAAACGGCATCCGGTAAATACTTCCCATGGTAGCGCGGACTGTTTTGGGATTATATAAATCCACTGTCGAAGCATCGGCAATAACGGCAGTAATTCCTGCCGCTTCCCCCGTCCTGATCATTGTGCCCAGATTTCCGGGATCCTGCACATTTTCAAGGAAAAGATAACATCCTTTTTTATTTTCTATGGTCTTTTTAAAATCCCATTCGGGAATCGAAACGGTCATCAAAATTCCCTGCGGTGTCTGCGTATTTCCGGCCGCTTTCATAACATGATCGGAAAGCACTTCATAGTCCAGTTTACGAATCATATCCCAGTTCTTTTTATCACAGACAAATGATTCAGACAGATATAGACTGTGTATCCATTCTTTGGGTACTTCTTCCAGCATTTTTCTTCCTTCTGCCAGAAATACTCCCTGCTCTTTTCTTGCTTTTGCTTTTTTTCCCAGCAAAACCAGATTTTTAATTTGTGGATTTGACGTGCTTGTTATCATAATTCCTCCGTATTTTTAAATTTTATCTTTTGTCCATTATATCAGCAACTCCCAAAAATGAAAAGACGGAATACGAAACCCTGCTGCTTCGTATTCCGTCTTTTTTGCTTTTATCCGCCAGTATGGCTCTTATTATTTAGAAGAAGACATTTTTTCTTCCTGGCTGCGGATCATTTTACGAACCATCTCTCCGCCGATCGAACCTGCCTGTGCAGAAGTAAGATCACCGTTGTAACCTTCCTTTAAAGGAACTCCGATTTCAGAAGCTACTTCCTGTTTGAAACGGTTTAACGCTTCTTTTGCTTCAGGTACCTCAACTCTATTTGTTCTGCTTGAACTTGCCATGGTAATACACCTCCATAGTTTTTTCTCCGGCTGTGCCGTTTTTTGTTCCGGATAAACACTGTTTTGTTTATCCTGAAAATAGTATGGATGAAAAAACTTATTTTATGTTTGGAAAGTTCCACCATGGATTTTTTTGCTAAAATGTGCTATTGTTATTTTCAGCATATATAAAAAACAGGAGGTTATCTATGAGTAAAACAGGTATTTTTATGGCAGAAGGCTGTGAAGAAATCGAAGGTCTTACCGTTGTTGACATTCTGCGCCGTGCCGGGCTTGAAACGGAAATGATTTCAATCAGCGCCACAGATTCTGTAACAGGCTCCCATGGCATTACATTTCATACAGATTCTATTTTTGAAAATGTAAATTTCGAAAGTTTTGATGCCGTTGTCCTTCCGGGCGGAATGCCGGGAACATTAAATCTTGGAGAACATGAAGGCGTAGGCCGCATAATCAGGGAATTTGCCGAAAACGGCAAACTGGTTGCAGCCATTTGCGCAGCTCCTTCCGTACTTGGCGCTGCAGGCATTCTGCAGAACAGGCATGCTGCCTGCCATCCCGGTTTTGAGCCAAAACTGACTGGCGCCATAACTTCTGAAGATACTGTTGTCACAGACGGCAATATTATTACCAGCCGCGGAATGGGCACTGCAATTGATTTTGCCCTCGCAATTGTAAAATATCTGAAAGATGAAGAAACCGTCAATGATTTAAAACAAAAGCTTGTATACCATCATTAGGAGCCGTTATGGAAATCGAGCGTAAATATTTAATTCACAATCTTCCGGAGGATTATAAAACTTTCCCGTGCGAAGAAATCGAGCAGGGTTATTTATGCACATCACCCGTCGTCCGCATCAGAAGAGCCGGTGAATCTTATACTCTCACCTATAAAGGCTCCGGTCTGATGATGCGGGAAGAATACAACCTTCCACTCACAAAAGAGGCATATGAACATCTGCGTTCCAAAAGCGACGGCATTTTAATTCACAAGATACGCTACAAAATTCCTTATCCGGACAATTATACAATAGAACTGGATATATTTTTAGATGCACTGGCTCCTCTGATTTTAGCAGAAGTAGAATTTCCCACAAAAGAAGAAGCGGATGCTTTCATCCCTCCGGACTGGTTTTCTGAAGATGTTACTTTTGACACAAACTATCACAACAGCATATTAAGCCAGAAAAAAGAAGCGGTTTTATAATGTGAAACCGCTTCTTTCCATGTACCTTAAGGTTATCTTCTTCTGAATCTGGTTGTTTCAAATTTCTGTAAGGTACGGACACTGCTCAAAAGCTGCTGATAACGAATATCCACTTCTCCATCCGGTATGACAAGATCCAGTGTTACGGCAAAATCATCAATCAGCCTGTTCGTAATTGAATTTCCCAAAGACTTTATAACCTGATATTTTTCTTCTAATGTATCTGCATCCAAAAATTGAAGCAGGGCCGGATCTGCCTGGTTGTTTTCATAAGTCACAGCTTCTCTCTTCGGCAGTTCTTCTTTCACATCGGCTGTCTTTAACGTCTCTTTCTCCTGCTGTTTTTTACTGGCTGCTTCTTCCATAAACATCCCAAGAGGCCTGACAAAACATTCAAACTCTCCGTACAGTGCCTGATATACCAGCATCTTTTCTTTTGTCTCAACACCATTTGCCACACAAAGAATCTGATATGGTTTTTTGTCTGTATCCAGAAACTTTTCTCCCGGCTTTGGAATAACTCTTTCCATATTAGTCACTTCCTTCATTTATCTCAATTCTACTTATCATAACATAATTTGCACAAAAAATATAGACATAAAACAATAAGAATCTTATAATAAAATTATCTAACGTCAAAGAAAGGTGATAAAACAGCTATGTTTACAAAGATTACAAAGCGGCTTTCCGGTATGCAGATGATTGCAGGCGGTTTTTTTCTTATCATTTTAACCGGTTCGCTGCTTTTAATGCTTCCTTTCGCATCCAGATCGGGAGAAGCCGCTCCATTTTCGACTGCATTGTTTACCGCTGCCAGTGCAACCTGTGTTACAGGCCTGATTGTTGCAGATACGTTTGCCCAATGGTCTTTGTTTGGGCAGATCGTGCTTCTGACTCTGATTCAGATTGGCGGCCTTGGCTTTATCACAATAGGCGCTACCGTTTCCATACTTCTGCGCCGCAAAATCGGATTAAAACAGCGCGGTTTGATTCGCGAAAGTTTCAATATTATTGAACTTCGGGGAATGGTCCGGCTGACAAAGCGCGTCATCCTGGGCACCATGCTTTTTGAATCTCTGGGAGCTTTCATTCTCTCTCTCTGTTTTATTCCGAAAATGGGATTTTTACAGGGCGTCTACTATGGCATTTTTCATTCTGTTTCCGCCTTTTGCAATGCCGGATTTGATTTAATGGGACGCTACGCTCAATTTTCCTCGCTGACTGCCTATTATGACCATCCTGTCGTAATGATTACAATTATGCTTCTGATTATTATTGGCGGCCTCGGTTTTATCGTCTGGAATGATTTGTATGAGCACCGTTTGCATTTTCGCAAATACACACTGCATACAAAAATCGTCCTCTCTTCTACAATAATTCTGATTTTCGGCGGCGCGCTCATTTTCTATATTATAGAATGTGACGGATTGTTTGCAGATATGACCGGAACAGGGAAATTATTAAGTTCCCTTTTTTGCTCTGTCACACCAAGAACAGCCGGTTTTAATTCCGTAGATGTGGGGGCAATGTCCGACGGAAGTAAACTTTTTACAATTATTCTAATGTTTATCGGCGGCGGCTCCGGCTCTACTGCCGGCGGTGTGAAAGTTACTACAATTGTTGTTCTGCTTATTTATATCAGAGCCACTCTGACACGTACTACAGGCTACAATATTTTCGGCAGACGTCTGGACGATGAAGCTTTGCATAAAGCATCTGCTATTTTCTGTATCAATCTGATGCTTGCAATGACTGCCACAGTCGTTTTATGCGGTCTTCAGAACTTTAACGGAATAGATGCACTGCTGGAATGTTTTTCGGCAATCGGAACTGTGGGAATGACTGCCGGACTCACCACCCGATTAAATATTACTTCCAGATTTGTAATCATTCTGTTGATGTATCTGGGACGCGTGGGAAGTTTATCTTTTGCCATGTCTTTTACCGACAAAAAGAAAATTGCGCATGTAATGCAGCCTGCGGAAAAAATAAATATTGGATAATATTCAGGAGGAAAATTTATTTATGAAATCAATTTTAATGATTGGCATGGGCCGGTTCGGCTCTCATTTATGTATGAATCTGTCAAAACTCGGCAATGAAATTATGATTGTGGACGAATGCGAAGAGAATCTGGAGGATTTGCTTCCCTATGCAACAAGTGCCAAAATCGGCAATTGTACCAACATCAAGGTTTTGGAAAGCCTTGGCATATCTAATTTTGATCTTTGCATTGTATGCATCGGCAATAATTTTCAAAACAGTCTTGAGATTACGAGTCTTTTAAAAGATCTGGGCGCTAAACGTGTTGTCAGCAAAGCAAATCGGGACATCCATGCTAAGTTCCTGCTTCGAAACGGTGCGGATGAAGTAATTTTCCCCAATCGCGATATTGCCGAAAGAGTGGCTGTCAGCTTAAGTGCAGACGAAATATTTGACTATATTAATCTTGCAGACGGATATTCCATCTATGAAATTGCTCCTCTGGAAAAGTGGATTGGCAAAAGTATCGTAGAACTGAATATTCGCGCAAAGTACCATATGAGTATTATCGGAATAAAATACGATAACCATACACAGATTCTGCCTTCCCGTGATTACCGGTTTAAAGAGGATGAACATCTGATTGTCATATGCCATGAAAAAGACATCAGCAAAATCATACATCACAAATAACACGGACAGGAGATTTTTTTATTATGAAGCTTTCTACACTTTGCTACATTGAAAAAGACGGCTGTTATCTGATGCTCCACCGCACCAAAAAACAAAACGATGTCAACCACGATAAATGGATTGGCGTTGGCGGAAAATTTGAGCCGGATGAAATGCCGGAAGAATGTCTGCTTCGGGAAGTCAGGGAAGAAACAGGCCTTAATCTCTCGGCATACCGTTACAGAGGAATCCTGACATTTATCTGTGACGGATGGGAAAGTGAATATATTCACTTATATACAGCCACAGAATTTGAAGGCAGCCTGATTGAATGCAATGAAGGGACTTTAGAATGGGTTCCAAAAGATAAAATCGAAACTCTGCCCATTTGGGAAGGAGACAAAATTTTTCTTCGTCTCCTTGCCGAAAATGCAGGATTTTTTTAT
>CAOKHR010000179.1 GCA_948468325.1 uncultured Lachnospiraceae bacterium
CGCCAACCCGCGCCCCGGAATATACTTTTGAAACTGGCTCGACAGATAAGCAGCCGGCGCATGAAGCCAGCGGAAACGGCTATAACGGGCCGATTACAGGCGGTGAAATCGTGACAAAAGACGGAGAGGCCATGCTGAAATTTGACGGCAGCACTGCAATAGAGACGCCGCTGACAAGTCTTGGCTATCCGTATACCATGAGTTTTGATCTCTATCTTGACGGTACAGAAAGCAACGATAAAAATTCCGCATTGTTTGGCGGTTATGACGGCAGACTGCAGGTAAAGGGATTAAACGGTAAACTTGGATTGAACAGAAGCCATTATACGCAGGCGTTTGATTATGCGGCGGAAGCGAATGCAAAGCACAGAATCAGCATTGTCGGAACACATCAGGCAACGAAACTGTATGTAGACGGCAAATTTAAAGAGATTCTTTATGCAGCCGGAAGAGACAGGGATAACGGGGGCAGTCTCGGCAATGAAGCATGGACAGATAAGGACAACAATTTCAGCACAACGTTTGTATTTCCTCTGAATGTGATAGGAGAGAATTTCTCCGGTTATCTGGGAAATATACGCGCCTATAACAAAGCTTTGTCAACGGAAGAATTTGCGGCGGAAAAGACGCAGCAGATGACAGAAACAGATGTGGCAAGAAACAGATTTGCTTACGCAGATAACGGAAACGCTTCTTATGGTGGAGACGAGATGCGTTTGTATCCGGCCTGGAAAGCGACGGACGGTGACGGGCATGTAACAGACGCCGACGGAACTTCTGTTTCTTTTGAATCCAGATGGTATTCATCCGACAGGGATGACGATTTTCTGATGATTGATCTGGGACAGGAAAGAAAGATTTCAAAGACGGTCATTGACTGGGAAGCAAACAGATATGCAGCTTCTTACAATATTATGGTATCGTCAGACGGGAAAAACTGGACAACGGCAAAACAGGTGACCGGAAATACCAATGCGCTTTCGACAGCTGTTTTTGACGAAGTGACGGCGCGCTATGTAAAAATGCAGGGCGTACAGCGCAAATCCGGCGCCGGTGAATATGCTGTTTTTGAGATGAAAGTATACGGAGCAGTTGATAAAGCCGCACTTTTGGCAAAATGTCAGGAGACAGAAGAAATTCTGAATGAAAACGGAATCGGATGGGAGTCTGTCGGCCCGGAAAAGGATTTCTATGACAGCCTTGTGCTGGCAAAAGCCGTTTACAGCGATGTAATGGCAGGGCAGGAAGAAACAGACGAGGCAATGACGCGGCTGGAAAGTGCATTTGCTGACTGGACAGAAGGAATTACTGAAAATCTGAAAAATGAAATCGGACAGAAGATTTCAGAGGCAGAAGCATTGCTTTCAAAGAAGGATTCTTACGATGCGGCGAGCTTTGCGGCATTGGAGGCGGCATACAACGCGGCAAAAAATGCCGGTTCGAATTTATCGGCAGAAGAATACAAAGGATTGCTTGAAAATCTGGAAAAAGCGCTTGGAGACTTAAAACCGAAAGATGAACAGACCGGGCAAAAAGCAGTGCAGCTTGAGGCTCCGGCTGTAACGGCAGTCAAGAGTCAGAAGACAAATGTAAAGGTGACATGGAATGCCGTAGCCAATGCATCTGCATATCAGCTGTATTGTACCGTCGGAAGCACGGTAAAGAAAGTAGGCGGTGCCGTTTCAGGGACGCAGGCTTTTGACGAAAATCCGGTGGGAGGAAAAAATATCAGCTATCATGTGGTAGCCTTATCCGGCAATCCAAATGCATATAAGGACAGCGAGGCAGGAAGTGCAAAGAGTATTAAACTTCCCAAAGCCACGGCGAGAGTGGCGGCAGCCCAGGTAAAAGGCAAAAAAGCCGTAAAAATTACATGGAAGAAAGTAAAAGGGGCATCTTCTTATCTGGTTTACCGGGCAGAAGGCAAAAAAGCATTTAAACAGATTGCAACGGTAAAGAAAAAAGTGACTTTCCAGGATAAAAAGGGGCTGAAAAAAGGAAAGAGTTATTCTTATAAAGTCGTAGCCGTAGTTTCCGGAAAATACAGTCCGATGAAAGCAGCAAAGAAAGCAGTAAAAATTAAATAATATCATGTAACGTAACAAAAAATGCCATAAATTAGTTTATAACAGTTCAGCCCTACGGCTTCACTGTTGCGGAATCCGCCCATTTAAAGTTGGGCTGCGCCAAAGGGGCGGATTCCCGCTTGACAAAATATACGCGTTCTTACGGACTTTGCAGCCAGTGCAAAGTCCTGGACTGAACCGTTACATCAGTTTATAGCATTTTTTTCTTGACAATGGTATATGATTGTGGTAAATTGTTTGTAGTTTAAAAGCAAACAGGAAAAAATCAGTGAGCAAAGAGAGTACCATAGAAAGGTTCCTCACAGAGAGTCACCGGCTGGTGGAAGGTGACAGGAAAGTTTTATGGGAATGGGTTTGTGAGATGCAAAGCGAATCAGAGTAGCGGATGCCGTGTTCCTCACGTTACAGGGGTGAGATATCGAAGAGATTCCGTATCAATAATGAGACTGTGCGACAGGTGGCGAGTATTTTCCGGTTCCGGAAAGTATTCGTTTTTTTAATTTCGAAAAGACCTGTGCATGGTGAATACCGGGTGGCACCACGAGAAGATCGTCCCGGACATTCTGGAAATAAACCGGAATGTCCGGATTTTTTTATGTAAAAATGCGGTGCGCCAAAACTGATTGCTTTCCTGAAAACAGGAGGATTTGTATGAAAAGAATATACCGCGTTTACAAAAAAACAGTCAGTATTGTCAATGAGACGGCAACCGGAATGTATGAAAATCTGGTGGGAAAGGAAAAAGGATTTTTACTGGAAAGCTACGATAAAAATTATGACAGATTTACTTTATTCGGCGCAAATCCGGCGGAAATCATCCGCTCGGGAAAACAGTCTCTGGAAATCCTTTATGCAGACGGCAGCCTGATTCGAAAAGAAGGAAATCCCTTAGAACTGTTAAAAGAGTACTACAGTGAATTTGAAGTACGAAGAGAAGACGAAGACATTGGATTTTCCGGCGGACTTGCAGGCAGTCTCGGATATGATTTTGTAAGATATACAGAGAGTCTTCCGGACGGAAATCCCGATGAAATCGGCATCGAAACGATTCAGATGATGCTTATGAAAGAGTTTATTGTGGTGGACTATATTGCGGAAACATTAACGGGCATTGTGTTAGAAACAGATGATGCAGAAGGAAAGCAGAGAGCGATGGCAAAAGCAGAAGAAATGATTGCAAAAGCCAGAAAAAAGCGGACGGAGACGCCGGGACAGTTTTGTCAGGACGGAAAAATTGTAAAAAAATCAGATTCCTTAGAAGAATACAGCCAAAAGGTTTTAAAAATCAAAGATTATATCAAAGAAGGCCATATTTTTCAGACTGTGTTATCCCAGAGATGGACAATTGAGACAGGGCAGGAGGGATTTGAACTTTATAAGGAGCTGCGTGAATTAAATCCTTCTCCTTATTTGTATTATTTTAATTACGGTGATTTTGAAGTGATTGGCAGTTCTCCGGAAATGATTGTAAAAAAACAGGATGACAGAGTATATACCTGCCCCATTGCAGGTACGAGAAAACGGGGCAGAGACGAGGCGGAAGATGCCGCGTTAAAGGAAGAACTTCTGGCTGATGAAAAAGAACGGGCAGAGCATGTGATGCTTGTGGATCTGGCGAGAAATGATATGGGGAAAATCGCAAAGTTCGGAACAGTCAAAGTAACGGAATTTATGGAAGTACAAAAATATTCCCATGTGATGCATATCGTATCCACCGTGGAAGGAAGAAAAAATAAAGAGTCTCATCCGTTAGACCTTGCAGCTTCGTTTCTTCCGGCAGGAACGTTAAGCGGAGCACCGAAGATAAGAGCCATGGAGATTATTGATGAACTGGAAGAAGAAAGAAGGGGGCTTTACGGCGGCGCTACCGGATATATTGATTTTAGCGGCGATATGGATTTTTGCATTACCATCCGTACCATGATAAAAAAAGGAAATCTGGTATATCTGCAGGCGGGCGCAGGCATTGTGGCAGATTCCGTACCGGAAACGGAATACCAGGAATGCCGCAATAAAGTGATGGCATTGGCCAAAACATTAGTGGAGGAGGAAAACATATGATTCTCTTAATTGATAATTACGATTCGTTTACTTATAACCTGTATCAGTATATCGGCATATTTAACAGTGATGTCAGAGTTGTCCGCAATGACAAAATTACAATAGAAGAAATCAAAAACATGCAGCCGGAGCGAATCATTTTATCGCCGGGGCCCAAAAGCCCGAAAGAAGCAGGAATCTGCATAGAAGCCGTAAAACAGTTTTATGATAAGATTCCGATTCTTGGCATCTGTCTCGGGCATCAGTGCATCGGGGAAGCTTTTGGCGGTACCGTGTCTTATGCAAAAAAACTCTGCCACGGGAAACAGTCTGAAATCCGTCATAACGGGAAAGGATTGTTTGCCGGAATCAATTCTCCGGTCAAAGTGGCCAGATACCATTCTCTGGCAGTACAAAAAGAGAATTTTCCGGACTGTTTAAGCATAACGGCAGCTGCAGAGGACGGAGAAATTATGGCGATGGAGCATAGAGAATTTCCGGTATACGGACTGCAGTTTCATCCGGAATCTGTCTACACCGGCCACGGCAAACGCATGATAGAAAATTTTTTAAGACAGCAGTAAAAAGGAGGTTTGTATGATTTTAGATACCATTGTTGCGGATAAAAAAATCCGTCTGGATGAACAGAAAAAACGTGTTTCAAAAGAAGAAATCAAAAGAGCGGCGGAAGGAATCAAAAGAGAGGAACATCTTTTTTACCATGCGCTGAAAAAAGAAGGCATTTCCATTATCGGGGAATTTAAAAAAGCCTCGCCCAGCCTTGGAAAAATTGAAAGCAAAATAGATTTATGCGCACGTATGCAGGAGTACAATGCGTCTGTGGATGCCGTATCCTGTCTGACAGAAGAAGATCATTTTGCCGGAAGTATTGATTATTTAAAACAAGTCCGGAAACTGACAGAGCTTCCGATACTGCGGAAAGATTTTATGATTGATGAATATCAGTTTTATGAGGCAAAAGCAGCGGGTGCAGACGCCGTACTTTTAATTGCCGCGATTTTAGACGATGCGCAGATGAAAGATTTTTATCAGCTTGCCGCGTCACTGCAGTTAGATGCACTGGTAGAAGTGCATGATGCATATGAAATGGAGCGGGCACTGAAAATAGATGCGGCTGTTATCGGCATCAACAACCGCGATTTGAACGATTTTTCCATACGGCTGGAAACAACAAAAAAGCTTGCGCCCATGGTGCCGGAGGAAAAAGTTTTCGTTTCAGAAAGCGGTATTACAAAAGACGCAGACGTAGCGTTTTTAAAGGAATGCCGGGCAGATGCATTTTTAATCGGA
>CAOKHR010000180.1 GCA_948468325.1 uncultured Lachnospiraceae bacterium
GGCTGCTCAAGCAGCAGGCAAAATGCACAGAGCAAAAGATAAACGACAACGCTTAATATCCATAAAATAACTGACATTACAAGCACTTTTACCAATGACTGTTTGCCTGCACCGACTCCGTAAGCCCTGAGCTTCTCTTCTACCGCTTTTTTCTTTTTCTGATACAGAAACCCGCAGTTCAAACCGGCAAGCAGCAAAAAAACTACAATCACCGAAGAGATATAATATTCATACAAATCCATCTCGCCAAACGGAGAATACACTGTTTCCTGAAAGACTTCTCCCCGCTTAAATGCCTGTTCCAGATAAATCATGAAGATGTAATCTCCAATCTCATTCCATTCCATTTTCGTATCCCGGAATTTTGATGTATCTAAAGCAGCATAAACCCCGGCTTCCGTCGTCTGCACCAGTGAAACGCCATCCGCTAAAAGTTCACGGAATATCTCCGTGTTCAGCCTGGTCTGTTTCGGAAAGCAGATGGATGCCGGAGTATTAATCCCACGATCCATGTCCTGGTAAAAATCCTCCGGCAATTTCACAACGGCCTGTAATGTACCGTCCTGCATCTGTTTATCTGCTTCTTCTTCATCCAGGTAAACAAAATCACAGACAGATTTTACACTGTCCATAGAAGACAGAAACTGTGCAATTAATTTTGAAGTTTCTTCTTCATCCGGAATTACAACTCCGACCTCAATTCTTTGAAATATCTGGGACTGCTGCAGTATATACCCCGCTGCCGCCCCGCCTGCAGCTGCCAGTATCAGCATAATACACAGACTTCCAAGCGATTTAACCGTCACTTTCAGGCCAAGTTTTAATTCCATCCAAAAATAGCGTGCAAAAATTCCCATATCCTAATACAGCAGCGCTCCTGATAAACCGAGCAGTCCGGCCAGATTTCCCTGCAGTTCTTCGAAATCCTCCATTGTAGCCTTTCCGATGTCAAATTCGTCTCCGCTCATCTCCAGTTTATCCGCTCCTTTTTTCACTGCAAAACTGCCTTCTATATTTACATCTTCAGAAGCTATACTAAATTCATCCAATTCCAGAGAAAATTCTTTCTTACCGGACTGAATATTTCCTCTGCAATACATTTCGCCCATCGAATCAATTTCAAAATCCCCTGATTCATAATCATATTCAATGCTGAGAATATCCGTATTTTCTACAATTACCCGTGTTTTCTCTTTTCCGTCTTTCGAAGAACCTTTGATTTCCATTACAACGTCGCCGTTTGCTGCAATCTCCATATTCTGCATTCTTGTATCGCCGCCCAGGAATCTTATTTCCATTTCTTCCCTGTCATAATAAATATTTATGGCAGCAAGCTTATTTTTGTAAAGATAAAATGACAGTTCAATATCTTCCATCTGATCACATTCACGACGTATATCTTCAAAGCTTTCTGACATTTCCGAAGCGATCTCTTCTCCAAATCCGTCTATAAAAAACGCTTCATATGCATCTAAAATGTTTATAATATTGTCCGGCGTAATATATGTCATATATCCTTTGCAGTCTCTGTCTTTGCCGTCAACCTCAAATTTCTCCGAAGATATTTTCTCAAACTCGAGACTCTTAATTTCATCCAGCACGGCATCTTTTAATTTGTCTGCCCGCTCTTTCTGGTCGTCACTGGAACACAGGGATGCAAGTGTGCTGTTCATCGCTTCTACCGTTTCTCTGTCCATATTTTCCATCAGATAACCGTCATTGTCTTCCCGATAATAATAAGAATATACCTGATCGCCAACAGACGGGATACTCATCCGCAATGCCTCGGAATCCAGCATTGCATTAAACTCAATATCCGGAATACCGGAAACACCGAAAACTCCGGACAGCATTTTTGCAGACGAAGTAGAACCATACACAAGTTCCATTGAGCCTTCCGGTATTTTCCCGGATACTTCTACTGTGTATTTATCGGAATCCAGTATCTCGGCAAACTGTAAATCTTCCATCAGGTTGCTGGTATCCCGAATCGTATTGCTGGCCGCAAGCATCACTTTTCCGCTTTTTCCCAAAAATATGCCGCTCTTAATTAAGACAACGGCCACAACTGCAATTACAGCTATCGGCACTCCTATCCTAAGAATCCATTTCAAAATACCGCCGCCTTTTTTCGGCGGTTTCCCCATTAAGGGCTGTCCCGTCATCGGGTCAAACCCTCCGCTTACCGGCTGTCCCGTCATCGGGTCATATCCTCCGCTTACCGGCTGTCCCGTCATCGGGTCAAATCCTCCGCTTACCGGCTGCCCCGTCATCGGGTCATATCCTCCGCCTGCCGGCTGTCCTGCAGCCGGATCAGAGCCTCCGCTCACCGGCTGTCCTGTCATTGGATCAAAATTCATTTCCATACGCTCTCTCCTTTTCTGTTATTTTAGAAATTCACGGATATTCTGCATGTTTACGTCTTCCCCCGACAGTCCGGCCAGGCTTCCTTCTGCCATCACCAGACATTTGTCACTGTTTAAGATCTCCGACTCATCATGCGTTGTCATAACGACAATTCCGCCCATTCTCTGATACCGCAAAAGCCACTCCTGAATGCTTTCCTTATAATAAATATCCAGAGATGTCGTCGGTTCGTCTAATAAAAGAATCGGAGGCCACTCAGCCAGAGCACATGCTATGCCGAGTCTTCTTTTCATACCTCCGGACATCTTGCTGACTTTCATACGCAGAATATCCCTTAATTGAAATGCATCCAGAATCTGCTCATATTGTGCGCACCGGTTAGCTCCCCACAGCCGCAGATTATCCTTTACCGACAATTCCTCAATTAATGGAGACTCCTGCGGAACATATCCGCAATATTTTGAAAAAAGGCTTTTTTTCTGCAGCACATCTTTTCCAAAATAGCTTATACTCCCTTTTTGAGGTCTTAAAATCCCTGCCAGTATCTTTATGAGCGTCGTCTTTCCGCATCCGTTTCTTCCTACGACAGCAACACATTCTCCGCTTTTTGCCTGAAAACTGATGTCTTTTAAAACTTCTCTTCTGCCGTATTTTTTTGAAATATGAGATACTTCTATCATTATTGCAGCGGCGATCCGCACTTCACGCAGAAACGGTAATTCTCAGCATTTCTCGTACCGCACTGGCTGCAGAAAATGCCGCCTGCGGCAGGCTGTCCCTGATTGCCTGCTGTTCCCAGAATCTGCTGTTCCTGCTGATAAAGTTTTTGGATATTTTCCTGCTGAACCTGGATTTCTTTGTATTTACCGGCAATCTGCTGGAAGATTGCTTCCATCTCCTCTTTCGCGTCTTCGCCTTTATTCCATTTTTCATAAGCAATTGTACCGGCCTGAAGCTTTAATTTCTGAATTTCATCTTCCAGAGTCGATATATAAGTCTTATATTTGGACTGTTCCATAAAATTATTGGTTTTTACATTAAGTGTTGTAATACTTTTTGTGATAGATTCTTTTAATGATGCCATGATTCATTCTCCTTTGTTCTTATTTTGAGCTCCACCAGTCCTTATCCTGAACTGCCTGATAGTAACGCTGCGATGGTATTAAGGTACCATTTCTGATTTCAAAAACCTCCCAGATAACCCCTTCGCGGCCCACCGGCACATGAAATGTGGCTGCCAGTCCGTCCGAAGTATAGACATTGACGCATGCATCCGAATAAGACATATTTCTGGAACTGTAATCCCCGCTGGAACAGTCCGTATAATCGGCTACATAATATTTATAAAGCCCTGCCCGCTGCAGATTCGTAATCGTCACTGTCTCGGGGCCAAAACCTGTTGTAATGTCTACATCCAGGGTGTTTCCTTTCTCATCTTCTCTGTGATAATAACTAATATGTTCTTCCGCTGTACAATACGGTGTAAATAAATGGGAATCCAAATCCGACGGCGTATCTGACCAGGTAAGGACAATTCTCATTTCATCCGACGCCAGATCCGGAGACATATTAAAATGTATTACCTCTCCGTCCATACGAACCACCAGAATATAATAGGTGTCTTCATATCCGCTTTTGTGCACCTGCACGGTATACATACCGGCCGGAAGATGCACCTGAATGCTGCCGTTCTCATCTGATACGCCCTGTTCGCAGATCTCACCTGATTTGCAGTTAATGCCTTCCCGTATATAATATTCTACGCTTCCGACACTCATCATGCCGTCTCCCTGCGTATTGTAATTCAATGCGTCATATACCTGAATCGTAGTATCGCACTCTAAATTATCCGGCAGAAGATAAACGCCCGCCTGATACCCTCCGACAAGCTGATCATTCATTTCGATCTGATGCATGCTGACATCTTCCCGCCCGCTTTTTGAAAATTCCATGCGGTATGTCTGGCTGTCTGACGGTACATAAATCGTATACAATCCGTTGCTGTCAGTCGTAGTCGAAAACAATTCTTCCGAACCGCCGTCCTCATACAAAACTGCCTCTGCTTCATTGACAGGATTTGTGTCTTCATCAAATACATAGCCCTGAATTGCGACAATGCCTTCCGTATTCAGAATTGCATAGTAAGTATTATATGCCTGATCAATCATCAGCTGCTCTTTCTGGTCATATGCTGCCAGCTGTGTATCCGAAAAATCGGAAAGCAAAATCACATTCCCGAGATTATATCCGACTTCCGCCGAACGTTTGCCTACTACATAATTGGTCTGTACGCCGCCTGCCACCATGCGCCATTTTGCCATAACATCATTGTTAAAATAATAACGGCTGCCGTCCCGGTCTGTTGTCGCAAAAGAAGGAAAATAATTTACATCTTTATACTCATAAATGAAATTCACTTTTCCTTCATCTGTATAATAATATTCCGTTATCAGAAGCTCTGCTCCGGCATATTCTATACTTACGATTTTATTGACCTTATCATTCGCGGGATTTGTATACACATCATATTCCATGCGGTTTTTCGTATCCGCATTTAAGAATTCCTTTTTGCTGATGCTAAAACTGTTAATCAGACCGTCTTCTTCGCTTTCTTTGTCTACATCCTCTAAGGTGTAGAACAAATTTTCATCCCATGCCGCATTTGTATCTCTGGGCGCCGCCTGGTAATTATCCGCATCAACATCAATCATCGGAAGAGAACTCTGGCTCGTATTCAATTCCCGGATCTTTCCCGCCAGCGCACTGTCTGATGTTTTATGCTCCGGCTCGGATACGTCGGTTTCTGTTTCTGATTCGCTCTCGCGTACCTGCGTCGTCTCTTCTTTCTGCTGCGCTTCTATATGCTCTTTGTCCCCGCGGTCCCTTTCTGATTTTGTATCTTCACGGGAACTAAGCACTCCCCAGACGACAGCGCCGCCGATAATACAAACCGCTGCAATAACAGTTATAACAACCGCAATGACAGCTCCAACCGGAACCCCCTTTTCTTTTAACGGGCTTCCAGATCGGAAGAGCGTCGTGTA